>NVSA01000063.1 GCA_002401045.1 Paracoccaceae bacterium | reverse complement strand
TCGCACATTTTATCGGCGTAGACGCGGATTTCATATTGGGCGTGTGCATCGGCGCGCAGGCGTAAGAAATGAAACAGGTTGTGTAGATCGACCTTCCAATACCACTGTGTATAAACATTCGCAGGCAGGTTCATCCGCGCCAATTCGCGTGCCAAGCCTTGCTTGTTCTCATCACCCTCAGCCATCATTTCTTCGTAGTGATCATAGGCCGTGTTGCTATCGTCGCGCAGGTATTTCAAAACCTGTTCGGCCTCAGCCCCTGTCAAAGCCTCACCGCGCCCTTGGTTATTAATCACCGATTGCGCTGCAAGGTGTTCGGCCTTGGGAATATAAAACTCCCGATCCAAAATCGAATAACGCGCGGAATATTCATYCACATTGGCGGTGCGGTGGCGGATCCATTGACGCGCAACGAACACGGGCAATTTGATGTGAAATTTCACTTCGCACATCTCGAACGGCGTTGAATGCCAGTGGCGCATCAAATAACGGATCAACCCTTCGTCATTAGACACAGCTTTAGTGCCCTTACCATAAGACACCCGCGCKGCCTGCGTGATGGCGCTGTCGTTGCCCATATAGTCGATGACGCGGATCATGCCGTGGTCCAACACCTCATGGGCTTTGTACAAATGCTCTTCCATGCCTTCGCTGATCGCACGGCGGGTTTGCCCGACATTACTGCGTTCTGCGTCAATTGCGGCCTGTTGTTCTGGTGTTACTGGCATGTTGTCCCCAAGTCTTCGTGCATTATCTCTATGCGCTCGTTACGATTCAGCCACACTATATCTAGTTAGATCAATTTCGTGAACTACTATATCGAGTATATCTCAAAAAGTTCAGCGTAAAATTTCGCGTGTTAATTTGGTCACAAGTCATTTGCATGGCCAAAAGGTTCACACAGCAGGCAGGACAAGAGTTGACGTARGCCATAAGCGCTGAATATAACTAGCTTTATTGAGATACATATAGATAAAAGAGAGCACCATGACAGCCATGACAAAGACAACATTCAAAACTCTATTAGCTGTCATATCTGCGTCAACACTGGTGGCTTGCAGTCCAGGGGGTCRRRYKGGTGGCACTGGCGGCACTSCTACAACAGGAACGCGCAGCACGTCGACCACGGCAACAGTACAAACATCGGCTGACACCAATTCGGTTGACATAGCCGGCTTAAACAATGGCGCTATTGGCAAAATCACGGGCGCGGATACCACGCAAGCCTCTTATGATATCGCCACCGACACCGTGACGCTCACCTCCCTGCCCTTTGATGTCAGTGGTACATTTATTCGTGCTAAAATATATGACCATGGYAATATCAGAGGCTACGTAAACACTAGCGGCCTACGCGACTATATCGCCTTATTTGCCACATCCAGTTCAGGCAACCTATCTGCTGTCACCGCAGCCAGCACCGATTATATTAACCATGGCTGGAGAGGCTATGGCTACTGGCGCGCATCAGGAACGGGGACGATGCCCACAACAGGCGAAGCRCGTTATACGGGCGATTATTCAGGCTTGATTACCTTTAACRMCCAATCTGGCRTTCAAAGTGTTACAGGCAAYGTRTWYATYGATATGGATTATCTRGATGGTGTTTTAGAAGGTGGCATCTATAATCGCGTAAATCTAAATACTGGGGCTAATATGGAAAGCATTACATTGGCAACGACTCCTATATCAACAGGCGTCATGACAGGTGCTACGGGTTCTGCGACTGGAAGCGGCACTTACCAAACAGTGATTTATTCACCCAATAGTGACTACCTAAACAATGCAGAATTTGTGGGCATCATTGTTCACGATACAGGCGGCCAAACYGAAATTGGTGTTTTTGAAGCAAACTAGTCAATCGTGATGCAAGCATCTTRTGTAAAATCTTATTTGCGAACAGCYGCCGTTCTTACGGCATTTGTGATCGCATCKAGYASCGCTKGCATGGCACARACAMAAAGCGTTGTCAGTGTCCAAGAAGCACGCCAGATTGCGCAAAAGTCACTCCAATTCGGCCAGCCGAAACTGGCTTTGGATATTGCAAACCAACTGCTGATCCGTGATCCCAACGATCAATCACTTAAATTTTTAAAAACATCTGCATTATTGCGCCTGAATAAGACCAAAGATGCGCGTAAAACCGCCTTGGGGGTTTTYARAACCAGCACAGATCAACATAGTAAGTTCCTAGCAGCACGTCTGATTGCCCAAAGCTACCACCAAGAAAAAGCGTTAACACGCTCACAACTATGGTTGCGTCGTGCGGCTAACTTTTCCCCCGATGCGAATGCAAAAAACAACACAAAACAACAGTTTAGTAAAATTCGTGCAGCCAACCCTTGGAGYTTYAATCTGAATTTTGGCGCCAGTCCTAATTCAAACATTAACAATGGCACAAAATCTGTTGGCGAAACACTTGGCGGGTTGGGSTTTATCTTTTTGCCCTCATCACAACCTTTATCTGGGTTGGAATATATGGCGCAAGGTGCTGCTCAATATCGTTTTCGGGTCTCAAAACGTGTCTTTGGATCGGTTGGCGCATCGATATTAGCCCAGACTTACACCCTGTCGAGCCAAGCCAAATCATTGGTTCCAACAGCCCAAGGTGCCGATTATTCTTTTGTATCGCTTGCAGGCACCTACTCCTTCACCATTGCGCCTAACGCGCAGAAAAACAAACATATGGGGCCTACAATCATATCAGGCCAGTTTGGACGCACCTTTTATGGCAAGACTGCTTTATCAAACTTTGTGGCGCTGTCAGCCGARAAATCTTATTATTTATCGCCGCGCAATCGGCTGAACTTKACCACAACAGCACATCAACAAAACCGTATYGGTAACCGCGCGCGGAATTCGTTAACGCTCATTGGATCGGTTGGGCTGATGCACCAGGTCAGCGCGGGCAATACCGCAGGAATAAAACTTACAGCTTTCAACACGGACAGCAGCTCTGCCGAAATTGAAAACAGTGGTGCTTCGGTTGATCTGACTTATAGAATGAAAACGGAAAACAAAGTTTTCGACCCTGATTTTCATTTAGGGTTAAAAAACATCAACTACCAACGTGCTTTTTTATCAAGCGCTGCGCGGCGCGATCAAAATATAGCGCTAGAGGTTGGCTTTACCCTTAAAAAGCTTTCGCTTTACGGGTTCATTCCAAAGCTGACCTTGGGAATAACAAAGAACCTGTCAAACAGTGCGCGGCATAAAACGGCGGCACAAACGGCACGTTTTGGATTTCAGTCGGAGTTTTAGTCACCGGCAAGAATGCGTTAACACATTACGTTAATACTGAATATAATTCAAAACTTGTAACATATATCACATTTATCCCTCTAGGTTTCCCTTAATCTTATAGACCTGAGGATCATAGGATTTTTATATTCTATACCGTACTAGGCGGGTTGCTTTCTCCCGAAACCACAACCCGCCGACCTCATTTTTATGGACATTCAGTGTGATTGACGCCATGGTTTGGCAACTGACACATGATGGTACAATGACGCATATCTTGATTTTAAACGGCCCGAATTTAAACCTGCTTGGCACCCGCCAGCCAGAGGTTTATGGCACCACAACCCTGGCCGATATTGAGACCACTTGCGTCGATAAAGCCCGTATATTAGGCATTGAGGTCGCTTTTCGTCAATCGAACCACGAAGGAGTTTTGATCGACTGGATCCAAGACGCCAAAGGGAAATTCGACGGGATTATCCTCAATGCAGGCGGCTATACCCATACGTCCATTGCGATAATGGACGCGATTTCATCAGTTGATATCCCGACATTAGAATTACACCTGTCCGACATTCATGCCCGCGAAGATTTCCGCCAAACCAGCTATATCGGCAAAGTCGCCTTTGATGCCATTATGGGGCACGGTGCGGCGGGCTATCCCATGGCGATTGACCGCATGGTTGCAAAGTTAAAGAACTAAAACATGTCCATTTTTATGCAAATTTTTCTGGGCAGTATCGTATTAGGCGTCTGTTCACTGATCCATATTTTAATTTTGGTCTGGTCCACGTCCCTGATTAAAATTCTACACCCAAGACTGACCCATTATTCCCCCCGTATTCGTCTGGGCCTCTTACTGGGTAAAGCTTTTGGCTTTGTCGTCATGTCGCATTCCATCCAAGTTTGGATATGGGCGCTTTCCTTTATGGCGTTTTCAGCCATCCCAACACTGGGCAATGCGGTATATTTCTCATTGGTGACCTATACCGCGCTTGGGTATGGCGACATCATTCTGGATGAAGGATTTCGGATTTATGCCGCAATGGGGGCTGTGACGGGGCTGTTGAACTTTGGTCTCAGCACCGCCTTTTTGGTAGGATTATTCGGGCGACTGTTGCCGCGAGAAGTAGCATAAACCCCATAAAAAAGGCCCCGCAATCTGCGAGGCCTTTGGTATTCATCAAAGATGGAAAGCTTAGCCGCCCATTGTTTTTGCAACTTCTGCCGCAAAATCTTCTTCTTTTTTCTCGATGCCGTCGCCGACTTCCAAACGTACAAAGCTTACGATTTCAGCACCAGCATCTGTCGCGGCTTGTCCCACAGTGATGTCTGGATTCATCACGAAAGGTTGGTTCACAAGTGTTACTTCAGCAAAGAATTTCTTCATGCGGCCAACGATCATTTTCTCAATCACGGCATCCGGTTTACCAGACGCACGGGCTTGTTCCGTCAGAACATTTTTCTCACGCTCAACAATCGCTTGATCCAAATCATCTTCTGACAATGAAGCAGGGTCTGTCGCAGCTACGTGCATTGCAATTTGTTTTGCAAGGGCTTCGTCGCCCCCTTTAAGCGCAACCAAAACACCGATGCGACCCAAGTTTTCAGCCGCTGCTGTGTGGATGTATGATCCAACAACGTCGCCTTCAACCCGCGCCATACGACGTACAGACATGTTTTCGCCGATTGTCACGATTGCCGCAGTTACAGTTTCTTCAACTGTTTTGCCGCCCAAGTCAGCCGCTTTCAATGCGTCAACATCAGCCACATTCACAGCCGCACCAACAATAGATGTTACCATGCCTTGGAAATCTGCATTTTTACCAACAAAGTCGGTTTCAGAGTTCACTTCGACAGCCACACCAACATTGCCAGAAACGGCAACACCGATAAGACCTTCAGCCGCAGTACGGCCTGATTTTTTAGCGGCTTTTGCCAAACCTTTGGTACGCAACCAATCGATTGACGCTTCCATGTCACCGTTGTTTTCAACAAGTGCTTTTTTTGCGTCCATCATGCCTGCGCCAGAAGTTTCGCGCAGTTCTTTAACCATTGCAGCTGTAATAGCCATCATTACTCTCCAATTTGGAAATTCAAATGTAGGGCGGTATAACCCGCCCCACTGTTAACTTTTGACCAGTCTTAGGCTTTTAGCAATTCACTTGCTTGACCAACCCAATCATCACGGTCGATGCGACCTTTGAATGATAGGTTGTCATCAACCCACTGGATTTCATCATTTGACCAAGCGGCTACTTGTGAAAAGTGGTAAACGCCAAGCTTGTTCAATGTTTCTTCCAGTTTTGGACCCACGCCAGTGATGTTCTTCAAATCGTCTTTTTTAGCAGGCGCTTCTGCAAGCAAAGTAGGCTTTGTGCCAGCACTTTCAGCAGGAACTTCTGGTTTCACGACTTTCTTAGAAACTTTCTTTTCAACCTTAACGGCTGGAGCTTCTTTTTTCGGTGCGTCAACAACAGGTAGTTCTTCAACTGGAGCGTCAATTGCCTCACCGATGTCGATACCAGCAGACCCCATAGCCGCAGCCATGCCGTCCAATGCTGAACGAGAGATTAGGTCGCAATATAGCTCGATTGCGCGTGCCGCGTCATCGTTGCCAGGGATCGGATAATCAATGCCGTCTGGTGAACAGTTGCTGTCGATCACAGCAACAATTGGAATGCCCAATTTTTTAGCTTCGGCGACTGCCAAGCTTTCTTTGTTGGTGTCGATGATGAACACAAGATCAGGGGTGCCGCCCATTTCGCGGATGCCGCCCAAAGAAGCTTGCAATTTACCTTGCTCACGTTCCATGCCTAGACGTTCTTTTTTGGTCAGGCCATCAGCGCCGTTTTCCAATTTGTCATCCAGTTGCTTTAGACGTTTGATAGAATTTGAAACTGTTTTCCAGTTTGTCAAAGTACCACCCAACCAGCGGTGGTTCATGTAGTATTGTGCTGAACGCTCAGCCGCTTCGGCAACAGCCGTTGCCGCTTGGCGTTTCGTGCCAACAAACAAAACGCGACCGTTTTTAGCAACAACTTCGCGCACAGCGTTCAAAGCTGCGTCTAGCAAAGGTGCTGTTTGTGTAAGGTCCATGATGTGGATGCCGTTACGCTGTCCATAGATGAACTTACCCATTTTAGGGTTCCAGCGGTGTGTTTGGTGGCCAAAATGTACGCCTGCTTCAAGCAGGTTGCGTAATGAAAACTCTGGTAGAGCCATTATAGTATTCCTTTTCCGGTTTGTACCTCAGCAGGGAGAAGGACNKTTTGCCCAACCGGTGGAGTTATAGGGATTTCTCCCCTACAACCCGCAAGCCCCGCCTGTGGATTAGTGACGCGCGTATAAAACGCCTAGATGCTGTTGGCAAGGGCAATCGGGACGAAAACGCTGTAAAACCATTGTCATGCTCTGGTTAGTGGCGTAACAATCCGTAAAANTGAGATTTAGCGGCACTGGTACYAAAAATGGCACAAAAAACGAACCCTAAAACGAAACCACGCGGACGTATGGTGACTTCGTTTCGCAATAATTTTTTAACGGGCTTAGCAGTGGTTCTCCCCATTGCGGTGACGATCTGGGCTGTGTGGTCGTTTGTCGGCTTTGTCGATGCCCGCGTTTTGCCGTTCATTCCAGGCAAATATAATCCGCTAACCTATATAGACATGAATGTGCGCGGTTTTGGTGTCATCATATTCCTGCTTTTCACCACCATCATCGGATCGATGACCAAGGGGCTGTTTGGTCGCACGATCGTGCGCGCCGCCGATAATTTCGTCGACCGTATGCCCGTTGTGCGCTCTATCTATAATGGGCTGAAACAAATTATCGAAACCGTTGTCAGCCAATCCAGCAATTCGTTTGAAAAAGCTTGTTTGGTTCAGTACCCCCGCCCCGGCATTTGGGCCGTGGCCTTTGTGTCGACCAAAACAGGCGGTGAGGTTTTAACAAAGATTGGTGAAGACTCCATGACATCGGTGTTCTTGCCCACTACACCGAACCCGACCTCTGGATTTTTATTGTTTATTCCCAGCAATGAAATCGTTGAGCTGGATATGAGCGTTGAAGACGCCGCCAAGCTGGTGATTTCCGCAGGCTTGGTAATGCCGCCGAGCAAATCCGAGATTGCCAAGGGCAAAGCCAAAGCCAGAACAGTTACAAAGAAACGCCCCAAAGCGGCAAAGTAATTAGTCCTGCCACCACCACACATCAGGCACAAAGCCGGGCCAATCGCCATAAAGCTGCAAACGTTTAGGGAATTTTAGCCGCGTGTCATGCGCCAAACGGCTTTCAAGCGAATGCCACAGCGGAATGACATAGCGCCCTGTGGTCAACACTCGGTCTAATGCTTTGACCGCCGCCACAAAATCTGTCTGATCCGTGGCGTTTAGCATGGCGTCAATCATCGCCTCTGCGGCGGGGCTATCCATACCCATATAGTTGCGTGTCCCCCGCTGGGTCACGCCCTTAGCGCCCCAATAAAGCCGCTGCTCATTGCCAGGCGACAGCGACAAGGCACGGCGGTAAAACGTCATGTCAAAGTCATAGCTGTTGGCGCGTTCACTATATTGCACACTATCAATCAGTGACGTGGTCATCGTAATGCCCAGACGTTTTAGCGCATCGGTATAGATATTGGCGATGGCTTCATCGTTCAACGCCCCTGCCCGCAACATGATATTCAGCTTGAACGGCACGCCTTGGGTGTTTTTCAAAACGCCGTCTTGGACTGTCCAACCTGCCTGCGCCAACAGCTTTTTAGCCAGCCGCAGGTTTTTACGATTGCGCGGCGATCCATCGGCTGCGGGCAAGGCATAGCCTGTCAGTGCCTCAGACGGCAGACCTTCAGCAAAAGGCGTCAGCAGGTCGCGCACCTTCCCTGTCGCCGCGCCTGCGTCCATGCCCAAAATAGAATTGGAATAATACGACGTGATACGCGGTTGCGGCACCCCGTTGATGGTTTGGTTGATGAATTCAAAGTTAAACGCATGGATCAGCGCATCGCGCACCCGAATATCGGCCAATTGAGCCTTACGCGTATTCATCACAATGCCGCGAATACCCGACGGGCGTTGATGCGTGATGACGGATTTGGTCACGTCGCCCTTAATCACACTAGGGAAATTATAATGCGTGTCCCAACGCCCTGCATTGTTTTCACGGTAAATATTAGTCTCACCCGCTTTGAAGGCCTGAAACACCACGTCAGCATCTTTGAAAAAATCATAACGGATTTCATCCAGATTATGACGCCCCTTATTAAACGGTATATCGCGCCCCCAATAATCAGGGTTTTTCTTAAAGCTGATATAGCGGTTCACTTCAAACTTATCGACCACATAGGGCCCTGATCCGATGACGGGATCCAAACCGCTGTCTTTAAACACCCGCCCTTCCCAGCTGGATTTCTGCAAGATCGGGCGCAGACCAAGGATCAACGGCAATTCACGATCAATAGTGTTAAAGGTAAACYTAACCGACCGCGGCCCTATTTGTTCAGCCCGCGCGACCTTAGCCCACGCATTGGCATAGCGCGGATGACCCTTGGTGGCCAAAGTCTCAAACGACCACAACACATCCTCAACGGTGACAGGACTACCATCTGAGAACCGCGCCTGTTCGCGCAAGGTAAAGGCCACATAACTGCGCGCCGCATCGGTCTCAATGGTTTCAGCCAGCAGGCCGTATAGCCCAAAGGCTTCATCATAACTGCGCCCCATCAGGCTCTCGACGGTATGAATGCCGATCCCCCAAGGCGCGCGGCCTTTTAGAATGTAGGGATTAAGCGAATCAAAGCCACCAGATTCGCCCAAAGCAATGCGCCCACCCTGCGGTGCGTCAGGATTTGCATGGGGCAAATGCACAAAATCGGCTTTAAGTGCCGGTTTTCCGTACATTGAGATGCCATACTGTGGCGAAGATTGGGCGATTGTAGCGCTTACGAGAACGATTGTTGCCAATGCGGAAACAATAAAGGGCGGTATGGAAAAGAGTCGTGTCATGGGTGCAACATTCTATGAATTGAATCAGTTTTCAATGGGTTATGCTGCCTTATTCTACCTAATCGCGAAGTTTTTACTTGGAGAACCGCCCAATAATTTGTATAAATACCTTACTGCTCGATAGGTTTCTTGCCTGTATGAAACCTGCCTCAATACTTGACGCCCTCTTCGTGAGGGCGTTTTTTTTTGGCAAACACCTTATTTTACAAGGCGTATTCCTGTTTTTAAGTCAAAGCGTTATCGGCAAGGCTTCATCTATTTTCAGGGCGGAACATAGAATCACAGAACGATTAATTATGTACATCACTGCGCCAGACCCGATCACCAATGAATGGTTTGATCGCTTTAAAGTGAATAATTCACCATGCTTTACCAAAAAACACCTGTTTAAAGGACAACAAGCCCAAATCCGTCTGGTTAAATCAAAGTGGCGAGATAATCGCTGCTTTGGGAAATGGCAACATACCGCGCTTCTTCTCTGTCGAATATCGCACCTATAAGCATAACACCCTAATTAATGTTGATAGTAAACGATAAGAAAATGAGAGGTTTCGACAAGCCGAATTAGCTGACCCAGTGCTAGCATCCTTCCAATATCATTGAATATCTGGGAGGATAAATGACTATGGTTACTGACACCACCAATACAGCTGCATCACTCGAAGGGGCCGCCCAAAAGGGACAAAACTATATCGGAGGCGTTTGGAGTTCGGCAAAGAATTCTAAGGTCTTTCAAGATATTAACCCAACAACACGCAAAACATGGGTTGAGGTCGCAGATTCGGACGTTGATGATATGGACGCCGCAATTGCAGCAGCAACAGCCGCGCAACCACAATGGGAAGCCCTTCCGCCTGCCGCACGCGCAGGCATGTTGCTAAAAGCTGCGGACATATTTGAAGCCAATCAAGAAGAATTTGCCAATGCATTGATCCAAGAAACAGGGTCTGGGTTCGGTAAAGCGATGTTTGAATGTTCTTTGGTACCGCTGGCCTTTCGTGAAGCCGCTGGCCTGACAACACAACCAATCGGTGAAAGCTACCCATCGAATGTTCCGGGTAAAATCAACCGCACGGAACGCAGTGCTGCTGGCGTTGTCGGCGTAATTTCACCGTGGAACTTCCCGTTATACCTTTCGCTACGCGGTTTTGTTTATGCCCTCGCCTTGGGAAATACGGCTGTTTTGAAACCATCCGAAGATTCTCCGATTTCAGGCGGGACAATGTTGGCCGAATTGCTGGAAGTCGCAGGTTTTCCAGCCGGCGTTCTAAACGTGGTTTGTTGCAGTCGTGACCATGTCGCAAGCGTGGCTGATAAAATGATTAACGACCCTCGTGTCTCGGTTATGAGCTTTACAGGCTCGACCGCTGTAGGCCAAAAAATTGC
>NVSA01000062.1 GCA_002401045.1 Paracoccaceae bacterium | reverse complement strand
AGATTTCAAGCTAGATGGTGCAGAGATGTTTGCGACCACAAAGTCACGGTCTGCGATGACGGGGCGTGTGCCCTCTGGCAATGTGACGTCTGAGATATGGACAATATCGCCCACATCAATGTTCGCCACGTCAACGATGACGCTGTCAGGGATGTTGCTGGCCGTAACCATCAATTCAATCTCAGAACGTACAGCTGTCAGAACGCCGCCTTTTTTCAAGCCGACTGATTCTTCTTCGTTAATAAAGACCACTGGGATGTTCATTTTCACACGAGAATCGCGTTTCAGGCGCATCAGGTCGATGTGTGTTGGCAGGCTTTTCACAACATCACGTTGCACACCACGACAAATCACACGAACGTCATCTTGACCTTCGACTTTCAAGTTGAACAGCGTTGACATAAAGCCACCCGCTCTTAAAGCTTTCAAAAGCACGTTGAAAGGGATCGTGATGGCTTGTGGATCTGTGCCACCGCCATATACGACACCAGGTACGAGCCCGTCACGACGAGCTTGGCGAGCGGCCCCCTTGCCTGTCCCCGCGCGTACTGTGGCATTTAAGTCTGGGATATTTCCAGCCATGTGTATTCTCCTAATAATATAAGCGGTCTCCTCCAAGGGTGTAGAGCCGCGTGAAATTGCCTCTTAGCGCTTCAACGCCTNAAAGAAAAGGGTAAAACAACTGCTTCGATCCCAATCAGGGCAGATAGGCCGCCGAAGGGCTGAAATCGCGTGGGATATAGAGGTTATGACGCCCCAGTTCGGAAATTTCACGGTGACCGCATAGTGCCATGGTTGTGCTGAGTTCGCGCTGGATCAGATCAAGGGATTTGGTCACGCCTTGTTGTCCCATCGCGCCTAAGCCGTAGACGAATGCSCGCCCGATATAGGTGCCTTTCGCGCCCAGTGCCGTGGCTTTTAGCACGTCTTGGCCTGACCTGATGCCGCCRTCCATATGGACTTCGATCTTATCGCCAACCGCGTCGATGATYTCGGGCAACATGCGGATCGTGGACAGCGCCCCGTCTAATTGGCGCCCGCCGTGGTTGGACACAACGATGGCATCTGCGCCCGCATTCAGCGCCAGTTTGGCGTCTTCAACGTCTAAGATACCCTTGATAATGGTTTKACCGCCCCACATTTTGATCAGCTTTTTAATCTTGTCCCAATCGAGCGAGGGATCAAACTGCTCGGCGGCCCATGTCGACAGCGATGAYGGRTCRGATACGTCTTTTGCATGTCCGACAATATTGCCAAAGAACCGCCGCTTCGTGCCGAGCATTCCCAAGCCCCAATGGGCTTTGGTCATCATATTTGCCACTGATTTAGCGGTCAATTTGGGCGGTGCGGACAGGCCGTTTTTGATGTCTTTGTGACGTTGCCCCGAGACTTGCAAATCAACGGTTATCACCAGTGCTGAACAGTTGGCAGCTTTGGCGCGGTCCAGTAGGCGTTGGTTGAAATCATCGTCTTTAAGCGTGTAAATCTGCATCCAGAACGGCGCAGTGGTATGGTCGGCGACGTCTTCTATGGAACAAATCGACATGGTCGACAGGGTGAAAGGCACGCCAAAGCTTTCGGCGGCGCGGGCGGCTTTAATTTCACCATCAGCACATTGCATCCCCGTCAGCCCAACAGGGGCAAGCGCCACGGGCATGGTGACGTCTTGGCCGAGCATCTGGGTGGCTGTATTCGGGTTCGCCATGTCGCGCGCAACGCGTTGGCGCAAACGGATCAGATCAAAATCAGTGACATTGTCGCGAAAGGTCTGCTCTGTCCAAGAACCGCTCTCGGTATAGTCGTAGAACATCTTGGGCACACGGCGACGGTAAAGCGGTTTAAGGTCGTTGATATTGGTAATGATCGGCATAGTAAGCAATCCTATTGTAGGGATGGCTTTATTTAGGGGGCTAATGCGCCTGCAAGCAAGATGTTTTATGGCCAGATTGGTAAGCTCAGTGACCCAGATCGTCGCTTTATGCGCGGTGCGCCCCGTCTGCTAGTTCTTTGACGAAGGTTAAGATATCATCAACGCTGTCACCATTTCCCAACATGGAAACAATCGCCGATCCGACAACTGCGCCGTCGGCCACGCCTGCCATGGCTTGGGCGTCATCGGGTGTTTTGATGCCAAAGCCCACGCAAACGGGTAGGTCGGTTGAGGCTTTGATGGTGGCGACTTCTTTGCCCACAACCTCGGCCGAGGCCGATCCTGATCCTGTAATGCCTGTGATGGCAACGTAGTAGATAAAGCCTGATGTGTTCACCAAAACTTTAGGCAGGCGTTTGGCGTCGGTTGTCGGTGTTGCCAGACGGATAAAATTCAATCCTGCGGCCGTGGCAGGGATGCACAGCTCTTCGTCTTCTTCGGGGGGCAGATCGACCACGATCAACGCGTCCACACCTGCGGCGATGGCATCGGTGATAAAGGCGTCAACACCATGGCTGTGAATAGGGTTGTAATAGCCCATTAAAACGATGGGGGTTGTGGTGTCGGTTTTGCGAAACTCGGCGACCATGGCCAAGGTCTTGTTCAGGGTCATGCCCGCTTTCAGCGCGCGACCTGCCGCCAATTGGATGGTTTTTCCATCTGCCATGGGGTCGGTAAACGGTACGCCCAGCTCGATGATATCAACACCAGCGGCGGGCATCCCCTTCATAACGGCAAGAGCCGTTTCGAGATCGGGATCGCCTGCCATGATATAGGATATAAAGGCAGATTTTCCTGCGGCTTTAAGCTGGGCAAATTTGTCGTCGATCCGTGTCATGGTACACCTTTAGAATTTCGATCCTTGGTTTGCGTCAGAAAAGGGCGAAAATCAATGGGTTTCGGGCAAAAAAACGCAACCGACTTGACCTTTTACCCCGCAGGCCGATAGATGCGCGCAAAACAATCAACATAGGTGCATGATATGGGATTTAAGACGGGTATTGTCGGATTGCCGAATGTGGGGAAATCCACATTGTTTAATGCGTTGACCAGAACAGCGGCGGCGCAAGCGGCGAATTTTCCATTTTGTACGATTGAGCCGAATGTCGGTGAGGTCTCTGTGCCTGATGCGCGGTTGGATAAATTGGTCGAAATTGCAGGTTCCGCCAGCATTATTCCTGCGCGTATGACTTTTGTTGATATTGCGGGTCTGGTTAAAGGGGCCTCCAAAGGTGAGGGACTGGGCAATCAGTTTTTGGCCACCATTCGCGAATGCGATGCCATCGCCCATGTGTTGCGCTGCTTTGAAGACGACGATGTGACCCATGTGGAGGGTCGGGTGAACCCGATTGAAGACGCGGATATTATTGAAACCGAATTGATGTTGGCCGATTTGGAAAGCATTGATAAACGCATTGCCAATTTGGTGCGTAAGATCAAAGGCAATGACAAAGACGCCGTTGTGCAAATGGATTTGCTGAAACGTGCCAAAGCGGCAATTGAAAGCGGACAACCTGCCCGTACAGTTGCGGTGGATGAAGACGAGCAAGGCCAATGGGAACAGTTGTATCTGTTGTCTGCCAAGCCTGTTTTATATGTCTGTAACGTCGAAGAAGACAACGCAGGCGCGGGCAATGCTTATTCTGATGCAGTTGCCAAAATGGCGGTCGAACAAGGTGCTGCATCCGTGGTGATCTCGGCGGCGATTGAAGAAGAAATTAGCCAGCTTGAAGAAGATGAAGCGGGCATGTTCCTAGAAGAATTGGGCTTGGAAGAGGCGGGTTTATCACGTCTCATTCGGGCTGGGTATGAACTACTGGGCTTGCAAACCTATTTCACTGTGGGGCCAAAAGAAGCCCGCGCATGGACGGTAGCGGCAGGGACTTCTGCACCGCAAGCCGCAGGGGTTATCCACGGTGATTTTGAACGTGGTTTTATCCGCGCCGAAACCATTGCCTATGCCGATTACGTCGAATTCAACGGCGAACAAGGTTCCAAAGAAGCGGGTAAAATGCGCGCTGAGGGCAAGACATATATCGTTGCTGACGGCGATGTATTGCATTTTCTACATAATACCTAAGCGCGCTCTTGGTTAATTAACCTGCTCTTAAACCGCGCATGGAATTCTATGCGCGGGGTGAGTAGGAGCAAGAATGCCAATTTTTACGATTGGTTCATCGGTTTTCGATACGGATGACACCTATCTGACAGGTATTTCAGATACGGAAATAATAACGCTAAACGGGTCAACATATTTGCTTGTTGCCTCGCGCGCCGAAAGCGCTGTCAGCAGTTATTTGTTAAGCGCGGATGGCGTGGCGGTTTTACAAGATACAATTCGTTATGCTTATTTGTCAGGCACATATGGTGTGTCTGATCTGACYTATACYGTGGTGGGCGGCGTTGGAATGATCCTGCCTGCCAGCGGCTATGACACGGAATTCAACAGCTTTGAAATCGATGATTTTGGTCAAATTGCAGGGCCTAATCCGCTCAGCGGATCCTCTGGTCTGCTTGGCAATCTGTCGATGTCCTATGCGCTGACTTACGGCGACTACACCTTCACCTATACATCTGCGCAAGGCACGGGCGGCATACAGGCGTATCTTTTCAACAGGAATTACGACTTTGTCGAGCGCGGTAATTACGTGGATACCGAGGACACATATCTAGGCGATGTGGCCGATATGACCTCCGTCTATGTCAAAAACAATATGCTACTGCTCAGCATTTCAGCCCATGAGGGCGCATTGTCGTGCTACCGTGTGAATTACGGCGGGCAATTGGTGTTGCGCGATACGGTATTGCCTGGCGATGCGTCGGGGTTTTCTTTGCCGCAAGCGCTGGAAACCGTCAGCGTGAATGGCAAAACCTTTGTGATTATGGCCTCGGCGGGATCGAACAGTTTGACGGTATATCGGTTGTGGCATCACGGCGGTCTCGATGAGGTCGACCATCTGCTCGATACTACCGCAACGCGGTTTCAAGACGCCAGTGTTTTGGAAAGCTTCACCGTGGGCGAGCGCAGTTTTATCCTTGCGGCGGGCAGTGATGACGGCATGACATTGCTTGAGATATTACCAGGCGGGCACTTGTTCGTGCATGAAACATTGGTGGATGATTTCAACACCACGCTCAATAATATATCCTCGATTGAGGTCACTGTGATCGACGGCGAAATCATTGCGATTGTCAGCAGCGAGACAGAGCATGGTTTCACCCAAATCACGCTGGATATGTCGGGTTTTGGGGTTGTGATTTACGGCACATCGGCGGCCGATACCCTGACGGGGGATGCGGATAATAATATTTTATACGGACGGCTCAATGATGACACGCTCAATGGCGGTGCGGGCGATGATATTTTGGTCGATGGCTTTGGCTCTGACGTGCTCACGGGCGGGACAGGGGCAGATGTGTTTGTGTTCGTAAACGATATTCCCAGCGAGACCATCACGGATTTTGAGCTGGATTATGACCGTATTGATCTGTCTGGATTTAGCACCGTGTCGCATTTCAGCGATTTGTATTTCACCCTTGAAAGCGGCACATTGGTTGTGCATGTCGGCAATGATCAAGACATCATCTATGTGCACGCAATGACAGGCGAATTGAGCTTGGGCGACCTGACCGCGGATCACTTTATTTTCTAAGCAATCAGCCAGTCGGCGAATTTTTTGGCGACCACGGCTTCGGGGGTCAGTTTGGCGCGATCTTCACCTGGGAAAAAACGTGCGCGCAATGCGGTGGGCATGGCGTCTGGGGTGAAACTGCGTACTTTTGGACCCGTGCTGACGCCTTCAACAGCCCAGCTGTCAAACAGCGCTTTTTGTGCGGCTTTGCTCGCGCCGTAAGCGGCAAAGAATTTTTCGCCTGCGCGGGCATCATCAAGATAAATCGCGGTGCCCGATTTCGCACGTAACAGCGGATCAACCATGGTAATCAGGCGCTGTGCGGCACGAACATTCACCGCGATGGATTTGTCTAAATCGTTTTCGCTGACATGCCCTGCAGGGGCAAGTGGCGTTGCGTGAATGGCACTATGCACCCAATAATCCAATCCGCCCCAACGGTCGTTAATCGCATGGCACATGCGTTGCAGACCCGCATCATCGGTAATATCGAGCGGCACGAGCGTGGCTTTGCCGCCAAATTTGGTGATTGCATCATCGAGTTCTTCAAGACCCCCTGTGGTGCGCGCAAGGGCGATAATTTCAGCGCCGCGCGCGGCCAACTCAAGCGCCGCCGCATAGCCAAAGCCACGAGAAGCACCTGTTACAAGGATTATTTTCCCAGCAAGATCAGACATTTACGCAGACTTCTTCATTTTAAAACCGTGCTTGATTTGATCCACAGGGGTGATGGGATATTCGCCGGAAAAACACGCATCGCAATATTGCGGGCTGTCATTATCACGGCCGGCTTCCACGCCGCAGGCACGGTATAACCCGTCAATGGATACGAAGCGTAAGCTTTGTACAGACAGATGATCGCGCATTTCTTCTTCGGTCATTGTCGCGGCTAAAAGCTGTTCGCGTTGCGGGGTATCGACGCCGTAAAAGCACGGCCATGCCGTGGGCGGTGAAGCAATGCGGAAATGCACCTCGGCGGCACCCGCGTCCAAAACCATCTCTTTGATCTTACGACTGGTGGTACCACGCACAACGCTGTCATCGACCAAGATCACCCGTTTGCCTTTGATCAGCGCACGATTGACGTTCAACTTCAGGCGTACACCCATGTTGCGAATTTGCTCGGAGGGTTCAATAAACGTCCGCCCCATATAGGCATTGCGAATGATGCCCATGGCATAGGGAATACCGCTTTCTTGGCTATACCCGATTGCCGCAGGGGTGCCGCTGTCTGGCACAGGGCACACAAGATCGGCGTCGACGGGGGCTTCTTTGGCCAATTCAACACCGATACGACGGCGGGTCTCATAGACCGATCGGCCGCCAAGAATACTGTCAGGACGTGAGAAATACACATGTTCAAAAATGCAGGGGCGCGGTTTTTTAGGCTCAAACGGGAATGAACTTTCGACACCTTTACTGGTGACAACCACCATTTCGCCAGGCTCAATTTCGCGGATAAATTCAGCACCGATGATATCAAGGGCGCAGGTTTCAGAACTCAGAACCCAGCCATCGCCGACTTTACCCAAGACAAGCGGGCGCACGCCCAACGGGTCGCGTACACCGATCAGTTTGAACCGTGTCATGGCGACGATTGAAAACGCGCCTTCAATACGCCGTGTGGCGTCTTTGAKGCGTTCGGGGATGTTCTTTTGCACAGAGCGCGCCATCAAATGGATGATACATTCACTGTCTGAGGACGACTGAAAGATAGAMCCACGGTCGATCAGTTCTTTGCGCAATTCTTCGGCGTTGGTCAGGTTGCCATTGTGGGCAATCGCCGCACCGCCCATGGAGAATTCACCAAAGAACGGTTGTACATCGCGGATCGCGGTCTGGCCTTTGTTGCCAGAGGTTGAATARCGSACATGGCCAATGGCGACGCTACCTGGCAATGTTTCCATCAAGTCCGGTTTAGTGAAATGGTCGCGCACGTAGCCAAAACGCCGTGCAGAGTTAAAGCCAGCGTCCACATCGTAGGACACGATTCCGCCCGCTTCTTGGCCACGGTGCTGTAGGGCGTGCAGTCCAAGGGCGACGAAATTAGCGGCGTCTTTAAGGCCTAAGACACCGAAAACACCGCATTCTTCTTTGAGTTTATCATCATCGAAAGGGTGGGCGAGAAAGGGTTTGGTTTGGCTCAGCATAAACGCTCCGACTCGAAAGATGTAGGTTGTGTGTTTCTATACTGCGGAACCTGTGCAATGACCATGACCAGTTCCGCGTATTTAGGCATGTTTTASTTCGCGTCGCCAGAAGMGGGCGTAGCTTGCGGGGCTTTTGCCTCAGGCGTTTGCTTCGCGCCACAAGATCCTGTTAGATCCTCATAGCGTTCAACGATCCAGCCAGGCGCTTCTGTTGGGATCATGCCTTGGGCTGTTTTTTGACTTTCCGAGAGTAATTCTTTGGTTTTTGAATTCTCWACCWGATCAACATCTGCGCCGATATAGGCATAGACGACCAGCCCGACCAGCACTAACAACAATCCGCGTAAGACACCAAAGACAAAGCCGAAACCTTGATCCAACCCGCTAATGGCAGAGTTTTGCACAACGCTGGTGAAAATAGGTGTCAGGACAGATGTCAGGATGAGGGCCAGCGCAAAGACGGCGGCAAAGGCGATGATGATCGAGAGTTCGCACGAGGTGCCGATAAAATCGCTAACATAGGGTATTTCGCGCACCAGCGGTTCGGCTTGTGGCGCAAAGACAAAGGCCAGCATGGCGGCGATGACCCAACCTGCGATGGATAGTATTTCGCGTACTAGCCCGCGCGAATAAGCCAAAATTGCCGAAACAAGGACGACAAGAACAACAATGCCATCAACCAGTGTAAATCCATCCATGTTCTTCCCCTTTAGACGTCAATGTCGCCAAAGCAAGAGGATATAAAATCCTCTAAGTCTTCAACTGTCTGTACCTTCATGCCAGATTCGTTTGCAAGTTTCATCCTTGAAGGTGCGAAAGCGGACGAAAATCCCAATTTTTTTGCTTCTTTTAGGCGATTGTCGCCCTGTGAGATGGGGCGCAATGCCCCTGACAGGCTGATTTCGCCAAAAATCACGCATTCTTTGTTGATAGCTATGTCTTGCCGCGCTGATATCAAGGCCGCGATGACGGCTAAATCTGCGGCAGGTTCTGAAATGCGCATACCACCTGCGACGTTTAGATAGACATCCATGTTGGCAAAACTTAGGCCGCCGCGCGATTCCAGTACTGCCAGCAACATCGACAAACGTCCGCTGTCCCAGCCCACAACACTGCGGCGCGGGGTGGCAAGCGTCGATTGTGCAACGAGAGCTTGGATTTCGACCAAAACAGGTCGTGTGCCTTCGATGCCTGCAAAGACCACGGAGCCTGCGCTGGGCTTGTCGCGGTCGGATAAAAACAGCGCTGACGGGTTGGTGACTTGTTGTAAGCCAGCGCCTGTCATCTCAAATACGCCAATTTCATTGGCAGGGCCAAAGCGGTTTTTGACGGCGCGTAAAATCCGAAACTGGTGCCCGCGTTCACCTTCAAARTAGAGCACCGTGTCAACCATATGTTCAACAATGCGAGGCCCTGCGATTTGACCGTCTTTTGTGACGTGCCCGACCAAGATCACCGCCACACCGTGCCGTTTGGCGAATGTGACCAGTTCATGGGCAACTGCGCGAACTAGGCTGACCGAACCCGGCGCGCTGTTCACATTATCGACCCACATGGTTTGCACCGAATCGATGATCGCCACGTCTGGGCGTTCGGCTTCCAAGGTTGTCAAAATATCGCGCAGATTTGTTTCTGCCGCTAGTTTTACAGGTGCGTCTGTAAGCCCGAGGCGCTTGGCGCGCATACGGATTTGTGACGGGGCTTCTTCGCCCGATACATAAATTGCCTTAAGCCCGTTTCTGGCAAAATTGGCCGCGACTTGTAGCAACATGGTTGATTTGCCGATGCCAGGATCACCGCCGACCAAAACCGCACTGGCAGGCACCATGCCGCCGCCCAATACGCGGTCGAATTCGTCGATGCCACATTTGGCGCGGGGCAGGGGCGGATCAATGTCGGACAGATCACCCAAAGGAACCTTGCGGCCTTTGGATGTGCCGAGTGTTTTACCTGCGGGGCCTGCTGCAAGCGGGGCTTGTTCGGCAATGGAATTCCATTCGCCACAGGCCTCACATCGGCCAGCCCATTTTTTATGGGCGGCACCGCATTTCATGCAGGTAAAAGAAGCGTTTTGTTTGGCCATCTACTGGGGTTTAGCGAGGCTTTGCCCCGTGGGCAAGGGTAAGCGTTTATTCAACGGCTGTTAGCCCCAAAGGCACAACTTTTTTCGTGCTGGTAACCTCAAACCCAAGCGGTTCTAGTTTCTTGAATAAATCCAGCTCTAGGCGCACCAGATGGGAACGTACTTCGGTGTCTTGAACCCCGACACGCTGTGCCCATTCGGACAGCTCATGGGTCATTTGACGGGCTTTCTCGATACGCCCCTTGGTGCGGGTGATTTCTTGCTGGCGTTGTTTTAGGAATGCGCGGGCGCGTTCAACCTTTTCATCAGAATAGATGTCGGCCAATTCACGGGCTTTGACGCTCATTTGTGCCGCGACTTGCAACAGATCATATTCAAGGTGTTCCAGATCAGGGTGGCTGATCAAATATTCGATCCGTTCGCGGGTGGTGTCAAAATCAGAAGACAGCGTAAAGACGCCGTCGCGATCTGCCGCGTGGCACAGGTTATAGGCGTGGGCGATGTCATTGGCACGYAAACGGAAATCRCGGTGTGAATTTTCCAATTGAAGCACGCGRTTTGAGGACGGAATGAAAAACGCTAAGGCGATCATCAGGCCTGTCATAAACAATTGCAGGGCTTTACCTGCCCACGGAATAATGCTGTCGCCCCATGCGGCGGTGATCGTTAGCCACGGCAAAATGCCAAAGGCTGCCAACAGGCTGGTGACGATCAAAGTCGTTGCGATGAAGGCGAACAGGGCAAGGGAAAGCCGCTGTATCCATGATTGTACACGGCGTATAAAACTTACGGTTTCATCGGACATAGTTTCCCCCAAGGCATATTGAAATAACTTTTTAAACTGTGCATTTGCAGCTTTGCACAAGATATTA
>NVSA01000061.1 GCA_002401045.1 Paracoccaceae bacterium | reverse complement strand
TCAATGGCAATAAACAGGCAAGAGCTTTGGCAAAAGATTGAACAAAACAGTTCTCCTACTCCACTTAAATATCAACTTTTGAATAGTTCAAATTCGGAACAGCCATTAAAATCCCAAGGGCACAAAGCCCCCAAATCAGGATTTTTTTGCTCAAAGAAAACTGCAGCATCTGTGCGCCTTTAGGTTGGGAAGATCGTCAAAGAGATTGCTTATTTAGCAGGCTCAGTTTTGTTTTTCACACTTTGAATTGTGCTTTGAACAACTTTAACTTTTACACCTGAAGCAATTTCAACTTCCAAGTCGCCATCAGCGCCAACTTTGCTGACTTTACCCATCAAGCCACCAGCCGTGATCACTTCGTCACCTTTGCGAAGGTCTTCAACCATAGCGCGGTGCTTTTTAAGTTTTTGCTGTTGGGGACGGATCATTAAGAAGTACATGATCGCGAAAATTAGGATTAGTGGAATAAAGCTGGTCAAACCGCCAGCGCCGCCAAAGCCTTGTGCATATGCAGGAGTTGCAAACATTAGATATATCCTTTGTGTTACGGCGCAAAGCACGCCCAATTCAATCCAGCGGACACTAACTTTTCGCCCCCGTGATGACAAGCGCACATTGCACCTAGATCACAGGAATTTCAGCGCCTGTAAGAAGCAGGTTTAATCGGCGCAAATCTTGGGTATAACCACATGGATAACGATTCAAATAGGTAGAGACATGCACGACATACGCGCGATCCGTGAAAACCCAGATGCTTTTGATGCAGCCCTTGCAAAACGGGGTGTTGCACCGCAAGTCACAGACATTCTAGCAATAGACGAAGCCCGTCGTGCCAAGATCACCAAGGCCGAACAAGCCCTTGCCGATCGCAATGCCGCCTCCAAGAAAGTCGGTGCGGCCAAAGCACAGGGGCTAGAGGAAGAATTTGAACGGCTGCGTGCTTTGGTTGGGGCTAAAAAGGCCGAGATCAGCGCGCTTGAAGATGAAGCCAAGGTTGAAGACGCAAAGCTACGCGCTATTTTGGCGTCCCTGCCAAATTCACCTTACGATGATATCCCGCTGGGCGCGGATGAAAATGACAATGTTGAAATCCACCGYTGGGGCACCCCGTCAAAGATGGATTTTGACGCCAAAGAACATTTTGAGATTGCTGGCATCACAGACGGAATGGATTTTGAAACCGCAGGTAAAATCAGCGGATCACGTTTTGTCATGCTGTCAGGCGCTGTTGCCCGCACGCACCGTGCCTTGGCGCAATTCATGCTCGACACCCATGTCGACGTCAACGGGCTGACCGAAGTAAACACACCTGTGTTGGTGCGCGATGAAGCGATGTTTGGCACGGGGCAGTTGCCCAAGTTTTCCGAAGACAGCTATCAGACGACTAATGGCTGGTGGTTGATCCCGACCTCAGAAGTGCCGCTCACCAACACGGTAAGCGACACGATAATCCCAGAGGCCGACCTGCCCCGCCGCTTGGTTGCCCATTCGTTGTGTTTCCGTTCTGAAGCAGGCTCTGCTGGACGCGACACGTCGGGCATGTTGCGTCAACACCAGTTCGAAAAAGTTGAGATGGTTAGCATCACCAAACCTGAAGACAGCCGCGCGGAACTCGACCGTATGACAGCCTGCGCGCAAGATATTTTGGAACGCCTCAACTTGCCGTACCGCACCATGCTTTTGTGCACTGGCGACATGGGCTTTGGCGCACACCGCACCCACGACATTGAGGTCTGGTTGCCAGGCCAAGATACCTACCGCGAAATTTCCAGCTGTTCTGCCTGTGGCGACTTTCAAGCACGGCGCATGAACGCAAGGTTCCGCGTTGAGGGTGAGAAAAAACCACGCTTTGTACATACATTGAACGGGTCTGGTTTGGCTGTTGGGCGTTGCCTGATTGCGGTTTTGGAAAACGGACAACAGGCTGATGGCTCGGTAAACCTACCAGAGGCTTTGCATCCTTATCTGGGCGGAAAGACTAAAATCACGGCGCAAGGTGTGTTGGCCTAGGCACACCGCCTAAAGTTTACGCAGTATTTTGCATGGGGTCAGGGTGATACAGGCTTTTATCATGCCCCCGTTTCCTATAGCTAAGACTTAAAAATAAAGGCAATTTACACGTGCGGATTTTAATCACCAATGATGATGGCATCAGGGCCGAAGGTCTGGATGTGATGACACAGATCGCCCACGAAATTGCGGGGGATGCAGGTGAGGTTTGGACGGTTGCGCCTGAATTGGAGCAATCTGGCGTCGCACATGCTATTTCCTACATTAACCCGATGCGCATCCGCCAAGACGGCGCACGGCGTTTTGCCGTCGAAGGCATGCCCGCCGATTGTGTTTTAGCCGCCCTAAGTGAAGTCATGGACACCGCGCCTGATCTGATCCTGTCAGGGGTCAATCGCGGCAATAACGCAGGCCAAAACACACTGTATTCTGGCACGGTTGGTGCGGCGATTGAGGGCACATTACAAGGGGTGAAATCCATTGCTCTGTCGCAATATTACGGGCCGCTAAATAAGGACTTGGATGACACATTTGAGGCCGCACGGATGCACGGTGCAGATACCATACGCAAGATATTAGACGCCGATGTTTGGGGCCAAGCACCCTATAGCGTGTTCTATAACGTCAATTTCCCTGCAATGCCTGCCGCAGACTGCAAGGGCATTGCTCTTGCACCGCAAGGTTTTAGGGAAAATGCCAATTTTTATGCCAATGCGCAAACCTCACCCAATGGCCGTGAGTTTTTGTGGATTGGTGCAGGATCACAACAAGAACCCACAACCCCGGGCACCGACGTGCAGGTCGCCCTAGAGGGCTATATCGCCGTGACCCCGATGCACTGTGATTTGACAAACCATGCGGCACTGGAAAAATTAAACGGGATTTTTTCATGACCCTCAGCCCCGAAGACCAGTTCCAGTTCTTATTGATGTTGCGCAACAAAGGCGTGCCTGACAGCATTTTGGAAGCCATGGAAAAAGTACCGCGTGATATGTTTGTTGAAGGACATTTTCGGGTTCATGCGCTAGACGATATGGCRCTGCCCATTGATGCAGGCCAAACCATTAGCCAGCCTAGTATTGTCGCAAAGATGACCCAAGCGCTAGACGTGGGCCCGCGCCATAAAGTTTTGGAAGTCGGCACAGGGTCTGGCTATCAAGCCGCGATCTTATCGCACCTCGCCCGCCGCGTGTATTCTGTTGAGCGTCACCGCGTTTTATCGATCAAAGCACGCGCGCGCATCGAGGCGCTACAGCTGCGCAATGTGATCATCACCACCGCAGACGGCACCCAAGGGATGCCCGACCAAGCCCCGTTTGATCGCATTATGTTGACCGCCGCCGCAGAAGATCCGCCCGCAAACCTCTTGGAACAATTGCGCATGGGGGGTATTATGGTATTACCTGTCGGGCAATCCGACGCGGTACAAAGCCTGATAAAAGTTGAAAAAACACCAGACGGGCTTACATATAGTGAATTAGCAGAGGTACGGTTTGTACCTTTGATCGAAGGCATAGCAAAACCAGATGGGCGATAATCCCACTATACAGGAATTGGGCAAATGGCRTTATTTTCAATAAGTTATACAACAAAACCGCTTGTAATATGTTGCAGTTTATTGGCACTTGGTGCCTGTAGTGACTTCAGCTTAGGCGACCTAAATTCACATATCAATCCGTTGCCAGGTGGCCAGAATTCCCAAGCGGCAAAAGCCGCCCCACGCCCCAAAGCAGACGCACGCGGCGTGATCACTTACCCCAATTATCAAGTCATTGTTGCGAGGCGAAACGACACAATGGCCAATTTATCAGGCCGTGTCGGCATGACTGCGCAGAATTTCGCCAAGCATAATGGCGTGCCTGCGGACTATATTGCGCGCAAAGACGAAGTTTTCGCCCTGCCCAAAGGCTGGGTCATTCCAGGCACCGCCGTCCAAGAAGGCTCAATCGAAACAATTGCAACCAAAGCAATTGATCGCGCGGGGCCAACCCCGATCTCGGCGGGCGCTGTACAATCAGGCCCTGAACCGATCCGCCACGTTGTTGAAAACGGCGAAACCGCCTATTCTGTGGCGCGGCTTTATGATGTCTCTGTCACCTCGCTTGCATCGTGGAACGGGTTAGATCGCAACCTGTCCGTCCGCCCAGGTCAGCAACTATTGATCCCTGTTGCGGCAGATGGCACTGTCAAAACAGCGACCATTCCAACCTCTGAGCCTGACGTCACGCCTGAGCCGCCAAGCGCGGTTAAGCCTCTGCCCAAAACGGTCGAAGATATCGTAATCCCTGAAAGCCCTAACCTAGCGGCCAATCGCACCCCCGTTGGCGCATCGCGCAAATTGATCACCCCTGTTCAAGGTAAGATCATTCGCGGTTATTCGAAAAAATCGGGCGGCAACGAAGGTTTGGACATCGCGGCATCAGCGGGCACATCTGTGAAAGCGGCAGAGAGCGGTGAAGTTGCGTTGATTTCAAAATCATCGGGACAAAACACCATCGTGCTATTGCGCCATGCGGATAATTTGTACACGGTTTATTCAAATGTTACGGATGTATCGGTGAAAAAAGGTCAAAAGATTTCGCGCGGTCAAAGCTTTGCCAAAGTCGCCAGTGGCGATCCGTCTTTCGTACATTTTGAAATTCGTCGCGGCACCCAAAGCGTAGACCCTGCGCCTTACCTGTAGTTTTTTCTAATCTGTAAAGTTAGGGCAATTTATTCTGCCCTATGAAAACTAGTAAACTAGTTTAGTTTCAGATTAAGTTGTTTAATATCAACATGGTAAATTCATGTGTGAGTTTACAAAAATTGACAATGCCTAGCCTAAAGACAGCCCTTTACGACCTGCCAAATCAACAACATATTGCCATGCAACACGCCCTGAACGGTTGCCGCGTGTTGCTTGCCACTCAATTGCTTCGGCACGTAAAATTTCAGGCGTAATTACAATATTATATGCATTGCAATAGCCGTCAATCATCGACAAATAAGTATCCTGATCGCAAGGATGAAAGCCCAGCCACAGCCCGAAACGATCAGACAAAGACACCTTTTCCTCAACCGCTTCGGCAGGGTTCACGCCTGCTGAACGTTCATTTTCAATCATATCGCGTGGCATCAAATGGCGGCGGTTCGACGTGGCATAGAACACCACATTTTCAGGACGACCTTCAACGCCGCCATCCAAAACCGCCTTTAGCGATTTGTAATGCGTGTCATCATTTGAAAAGCTCAAATCATCGCAAAACAGGATAAACCGTTCATTTGCGGCGCGTAGAATATTTAACAAACGCCCAATGCTGGGCAGGTCTTCGCGTTGGACTTCGACCAGTTTCACACCCGAAACGGCAGCGTGAATGGATTTCACCAGCGATGATTTCCCCATCCCGCGCGATCCCCACAACAGTGCGTTATTCGCAGGTAATCCCTTGGCGAACTGCTCGGTATTGGTCAGTAGCGTATCACGGGCGCGATCAATCCCCACCAGCAGGTGCAAATCAACGCGGTTAACCTTTGCCACGGGGGCAAGATGGTCAGGGCTGGTACGCCAAACATAGGCCTCGGACAGGCTGAAATCAGGGGCTTCAAAGGGTTTCGGGCTGATCCGTTCTAACGCATCGGCAATGCGATTTAACGCATCGGTATTCATCCCTCGTCATCCTCAACATCATCGTCAAAATAGCCGTCTTCACGTAATTTCTTATCACGCTTTTTCTCAACCATTCCAACAAGATGGATAGAAATTTCGTATAATGCATACACCACCACGAACAAGATCACTTGGGTGATAACATCAGGCGGGGTAATCACCGCCGCCAGCACTAGAATCCCCACGACTGCGTATTTACGCATGTCTTTCATACCTTGCGATGACACCAGCCCTGCCATGCCCAAAAGGGTCATCAGCACAGGCAATTGAAAGCAAATGCCAAAGGCAAAAATGAACTTCAGCGTGATGTCTAGGCTTTCACGTACAGAGCCTAAAAACACGGTTGATATCTTGGCGTTCGGATCAGGGTCTATACTGCCTGTTCCTGCCACAATATCTGTAATGGAGGGAATAAAATCAGAGAACCCGATAAAGAAATTCATCGCCAGCGGGGTCACGACATAATGGGCAAAGCTTGCGCCCAGTAGGAACAACAATGGCGATGTAATTATGAATGGCAAAAAGGCGTTTTTCTCATTTTTATATAAGCCCGGTGCCACAAACCGCCACAGCTCATTAGCGATCACAGGGAACGACAACATCAAGCCTGCCAGCACCGAGATGCGGAACAACACAAAGAATTTTTCTTGGGGTGCCGTGAAAATCAGACGTGGATCTTGGCCCCGTTCGCGTAAAATTTCCGCGATCGGTTCGACCAAGAAATTCAAAATAGGTTCGGCAAAGAAAAAGCAGATCAACATGCCGATAACAAAGGCGATAAAGGCGCGGATTAACCGTGTGCGTAATTCGGCCAGATGCTCGATCAACGGTGCCGCGCTTTCATCCATTGGGTCTATGTTTTCGTCGCTCATGATTTCGCTTTAGCTGTTGATGTGGCCTTTTTCGCCGCAGGTTTCTTAGTGGCAGGCTTTTTCGGCGCGGGCTTTTTAGCGGCAGGTTTCTTGGTCGCAGCTTTTTTAGTGGCAGGTTTCTTACTGGTTTTACTTACCGTGGTTTTCTTCGCTGCTGCCGCCTTTTTAGAAGTCGTCTTTTTAGAGGCTGATTTCTTGGCCGCAGGCTTTTTCGGGATTTTATCCGCCGCCTTTTTTTCGCTCGACGGCATATAATCAGTGCCTGCGAAATTCTTGGCGTATTCATCCATGTTCGCGCGCATTTTATCAGCTGAGAACGTGTCTTTCAAATCAGTCGCCTTTTTCACACTGTCAGCGATATCACTGACACCTGCGTCATCGGCGGCTTGATCCATGGCACGTTGAAAATCACGCGCCATACCCTTTGCCTTGCCAACGTATTGGCCAACTTTACGAAACATTACAGGCAAATCTTTCGGCCCGACCACGATCAACGCGACCACACCGATGATCACCAATTCGGACCACCCTATGTCAAACATGCGACAATACCCTTTTCACACTGAAACAGTAAATTACTTGGTTGTATCTTTTTTAGGTGTCACGTCTTTTGCGGCGTCGGCTGCATCTTCAATTGCGCCGTCAGTTGCATCTTCCATTGCCACGTCCAGCTCTTCTTTGCCTTCGGTCACGCCTTTTTTGAATGCGGTGATGCCTTTGCCAACTTCACCCATCAAATTAGACACTTTTCCGCGTCCAAAAAGCAATAAGACAACCACTGCGATCAGCAGGATGCCCGGTAGGCCGATATTTTGGATAAACAGAGGTGTGTTTAGTAGCATGTGTATTCTCCCAAATGAATGCAGAGGTCAGTCGCCCTGCTTCGTTGCGCTACATTTATGGATTTTTGCGCCACATTCAAACCGAAAACGCCCCTGCGTGAGCATAATTCATCCTAAAGGCATAAAAAATCTTACTTTTGGAACAAAAAGCACCGATCGCGGCGCATCGACAGCCACATAGGGGTGTCGGGTTTGGGCATAAAGACGCCAGGGACGACAACTTTCAGGCTAGATCCGTCATAATCCATTTTGAACACCACAACACTTTGGTGACCCAGATAGCGTACATGTGAGACCCGACCGCGTGCGGGCACCCCGTCTGATACGGTCGGATTTGGGCCGCGACCTTGGCSATCAAAATCCAGTTTTAGATGTTGCGGACGGATCACAATTTCAACTTGCGTGCCGTCCAGCATGGCAGGGGTTAAAAACTGACCAAAAGGTGTTTCGGTCAGGGCATTTTTCACCGTGCCAGAAATCACGTTAATATCAGAAAAGAATGCCGCCGCTTGGCGGTCTATCGGAGCGTTATAAATATTATAAGGCGCGCCTGATTGCACGATTTGGCCGTTGCGCATCAAGGCTATTTGATCTGACAGGCGCATGGCCTCTTCGGGTTCATGGGTGACCATCAACACCGCGGCATTTTCTGAGCGCAAGATTTCGAGTGTGGCTTCGCGAACCTCGTCGCGCAACCGATTATCAAGGCCTGAAAATGGTTCATCCATCAACATGACTTGTGGTTTGGGGGCTAATGCGCGCGCAAGGGCGACGCGTTGTTGTTCACCGCCAGACAATTGATGGGGATATTTCGCATCGAACCCAGACAGTCCGACTTTTTCCAGCAAGCCGCCAATGCGGCCCCGTTTCATCTTATTTTTACAATTCAGACCAAAGCCGATATTTTGCGCCACAGTCATATGCGGGAAAAGCGCGAAATCTTGGAACATCAGCCCGACATTGCGCGCCTCGGGCGGGGTATGTAGATGGCCACCCGACACCACGACACCGTCGATCAGAACCTCACCGCTGTTTTGGCGATCCACCCCTGCCACGATCTTTAGCGTGGTAGATTTACCGCACCCAGAGGGTCCCAACAAGCTGGTCACTTGGCCCGCTTGTAGGGTCAGCGATACATTCGTCACCACATCTTTGCCTTCAAAGCTGCGGCAAATATTGCGCAATTCTAACTTGTTAGGAATGTCGCCCACGAATGTTCAGTCTCTTGTTGCTTATGTCTTTCTGACCCTTTTTATCGGGTACTACACGCCCTACCAGCCCTAGACCTTTCGGGCAAGCTTTCCTTGGGTTGCAAGTCCCAGAACAGCCGCGACAAAACCGACCAGTAAGACTGTAATGCAAATATACAAAAGCTGGTCGTATTTATGCGCCCCGTCGAAAAACAGCTTAACGAAGGCCGTGCCACGGTACATATAGGCCGCCGCGCCCAAGATCGCGGCACCATATGCCACTAGGTACGACCAAAGCGGTATAATGCGGTTAAACACAAAAGCCATGACAAACACGGGCGTTAGAAACATTGACGCCGTGCCAGAGACGGCCACCGCATCAAACAGGGTTTTATTGCCCCAGAGTGTCAGCATCGCCCCGACGGCCATGAAGCCCAACATGGTGATACGCCCCCATAGAACCGTACGCGGTGCCAGTTTGAGTTCGTCAATCACAAGACGCGCCGAGGATGCCAGAGCTGAGTCCAGCGTTGACAGTGCCGACACCAACAAAGAGGCCGCCAGCAAGAAATAAATCACCGGGCCAAACATCACAGACCATGTGCCCAGCAATTGGTTCTCGTAAGCAGCCCCGATAATCCCTGCATAGATGCCAAACATGCCAAACCCAAAGATACATAAGGCCGACAGGATGAACGCATAGAGAAAACTTTTCTGCGTGGTGGCTTTATCGGCAATAAACCCGCGATCCATCATCACGGGATCATGGGCGGGATATGACAGTACTTGTAGTAAGGCCACCACGACCAAAACCCAGCCTGGACGCGCGCCTTGGTCATGCACCCCTTGGGCAGACACAATCGCCGAAAATGAAAAATCAGGCGTGGCCAGCAGGGCAACAAAGGCCAAGGAAAACACCACGAGGAATACCAGCATCTGCAACACATCCGTGCGCAAACTGGCGCGCAGTCCGCCCAGCATTGAATAGACCAGCCCGATGACGGCAACGGCAAGGATAGAGCCTGCTTCCATCCAAACGACATCGGGAAAAGCGGCGGAGAAAATCAGGCCGATGACGATCAGATTGGCAAAGACCTCTGACAACAGGCGCAGACCAATAACGATATTGTAAGTCAGAGTGCCCAGCTGTCCGAAATGCTGACCCAGCCAATCTTGCACCGACCCTGCCCCACGGTCACGTAGGTTTTTGACAATAAACATGCCCGTCAGGAAACTTAAATAATACGCAGTATAGGCCAATGTGCCTGCAAAGCCGTAGAAATAGCCCAAGAGTGCAGCGTTCATTAAGGAGCGTGCAAAAATCCATGTGGTGACTTGGCTGAGTACCAGCATCGCAAGACTGGGTTGGGCACCCATCCCTGATGCCCCTTCAAAAAAACCTGCAACGGTAATTTTTCGCGGTGAAATAATCAGGCAGACAATCGTGATCAACCCTAGAAAATAGACCAAAGCCATTGGATTTTCGAACATGTTTTAATTCCCCATTTGGGGAAAAGCTTACGCAACGACCCTTACAAACAAAAGCAGAAAAATCAAGCTGACGCGCTTGTGATCGCGCGCCAGAAAAGATGTCTTACATCGTACAGGCGATAAACCCACCATCGAGCAAGATATTTTGCCCGACAATATAGCCCGTATGCTGGGAACATAAAAACGCACAAGTTGCGCCAAACTCGTCAGTTGTCCCGTAACGGTTTGCAGGGATCGTAGCATGACGGTTGGCCGTTGCCTGATCGCGGGTGATGTTTTGTTGGGTCGCGATATTGGTGTCCAATGATATCGCGCGATCCGTAGCATGAACCCCCGGCAACATATTATTGATCGTCACACCGTGCTTTGCCACATCGCGGCTGGTGCCTGCAACATAGCCCGTCAAACCTGCACGCGCCGTATTAGACAGACCCAAAATAGCACTCGGGCCTTTGACATATTGTGAGGTGATATTGACGATCCGTCCCCATTTATTRTCGATCATATTSGGYAACACCGCTTTAATCAGCATAATTGGTGTCAGCATATTGGCCTCTACGGCGGCCAAGAAATCATCGCGATCCCAATCAGACCAATGACCAGGGGGGGCCCGCCTGCATTGTTGACCAAGATATCCACAGAACC
>NVSA01000001.1 GCA_002401045.1 Paracoccaceae bacterium | reverse complement strand
CTTGGCGATGCCTCGAATTTACCGCCAAGCCGATCTAGGAAAATTCCTTATATGTTTTGGCGTTGGTTTGGTCAAAATCCAAAGTTTATTCGTGAAACTGGTTTAGGGTATAACGCGCGGATCGCCACGCTTGGTTCAGACAGTTATTTGCATGGGTATTTTCAATCGGAAAAATACTTTGAACGGATCATTCCGACTTTGCGAAAAGAGCTGACATTTAGCACGCAACCAAGCGCGCAAAATGCTGATTGGATTGAAAATATTCAGGCTAGCAATTCAGTATCTCTGCATGTGCGGCGCGGGGATTATGTGGCGGCAGGGGATGTCTATGCGGTTTGTGATCAAGATTACTACAAGCGGGCCGTCGCGCATATTGTAGATAAAACACAAGCTGAACCTGAAATATTTGTGTTTTCTGATGATCCTGAATGGGCCAAGGCGCATCTGGATTTAGGCTATAAAACCACGTTTTCAGATCATAACGATACGTCAAAACATTATGAAGACATGCGCCTGATCAGTCAGTGCAAACATAATATTACGGCAAACTCTACGTTTTCGTGGTGGGGCAGTTGGCTGAATGCCAACCCTGATAAAATTGTGGTTGCCCCGAAAGATTGGTTCGGCAAACAGAAGAGGCAGAACCTAGATATTATACCCGCAACATGGACGACACTTTAGACCTAGCCAAAGGCTTGTTTGAGCGCGGATCGTAGGGCATCCATTTCAGCGTCTAAGGAATAATGGTGGTTGCCAATAAACAATCCAGCCCCATCGATATGCTCTGCATTTTTCAAGGTACCTGAAATTTCATAATCAAAGTATTTTTCAACCACTTCATTTTTGGCAAAGTTTCCCGCAACAATCGGGCGGCATTGGATGCCAAATTTTTGTAAGCTTTCCAAAAATGCAGGACGATCAATTGAACACTCTGGGTGCAACACCATGGAAAACCCAAACCAGCTGCTTTTACCGATTTCTTTTTGGGTGATGATGTCACTAAAATCATCGGTAACCGATTTGAACAACAGCGCATTTTTACGACGGTTTTCAACGATCATGGGCAGTTTTAACAACTGTTCTTGTCCAATGGCACCGCTCATTTCAAGGGGGCGTAAATTATACCCTGGTAAAACAAAGCGAAAAGATTCCTTGAAGGCGTCAGTGCTTTTCTGACCTGTAACGAGGTTGGTATCAGGTAGATTTCGTGTCCAGCCATGGGCGCGCAGGCTGAGCATGATATGGTAGAGTTCTTCGTCATCCGTTGTGACAATCCCGCCTTCCATTGTGGAAATATGATGGGAGAAGAAACAACTATAACTGCCCGCCATGCCAAATGTACCAGCCTGCTGTCCGTTGATTGTGGCACCTAAGGATTCGCAGTTGTCTTCGATCAGGATAATATCACGACCCGCAATCAGGGCATTGATTTTGTCGTACTCATTGGGATTGCCCAATAAATTGACTGCCATAATCAGTTTGGTTTTGGGGCTGATGGCCTGTTCCAAAGCATCTAGGTCGAAGTTTAAGGTTTGTAGATCAATATCGACAAATTTTAATTTTAGGCCGTATTGATATAAAGGGGCGTAGGTTGTGCTCCACGATACTGCGGGGACGATTACCTCGTCACCTGGTTGTAAATTGGCCTTGGAATGGTAGCGCAGGGCGGCCACCATGAGCAAATTGGCGGAAGAGCCAGAATTGACCATTATGGCATAGGGTGTGTTGGCAAATTTTGCGAATTGTGTCTCAAATATTTCGACCTCTTTTCCCATGGAAAAAAAGCCAGAGGCGACCACGCGATTGATGGCGGCAAGCTCTTTGTCATCCCAAGAGCTTGTTGCGAGTGTAAATACAGTTTCGGTCATGTATTTAATCCTTTAGGTCGTGCTGTCTAAGTAGAACTGGTATGTTTGCGCGATACCTTGTTCAAGTGTTGTTTTCGGCGTCCAGCCTAATTCTGTTTGTCGTGTGACGCAGAGTAGTTTTTGCTTCATGCCAACGGGTTTGGACAGATCATGGGTAAAGTCCCCCTCCCAGCCAATTACTTTGGCGGCGGTGGCATAATAGTCGTTAATGGAATGATCGTGACCTAATCCTAAGTTCATCATGTCGGGTAGTTTTTCGAACTGATCGACCATAAACCACAGCCCATCAGCCATGTCAGAGGCGAACATAAATTCGCGGCGTGCGGTGCCGTCCCCCCAGATTTCAACTTGAGAATGGCTTTGGGTTTTGGCGTCATGTACTTTCTGGATGATAGCGGGTAATAAATGTGACACTTTAGGATCAAATTTATCGTGTTTCCCGTACAGGTTACACGGCAACACTGTTTTATAATTTAGGTCAGGATTTGTGGTGGATAAGTAGCTACACAGTCGCGCGGTGGTGATCTTTGCCAGTGCGTACCCTTCGTTTGTGGGTTCTAATTCGCCCGTTAGTATTTGGTCTTCACGCAGTGGATTTTTTGCGGCGCGGGGGTACATGCATGAGCTGCCTAAATTTAATATTTTTGCAACGCCGGCCTCTTGCCCCGCAAGGATAACATTGCGCCCCATGTCCATGTTTTTAATTAAAAAACCAGAAGGGTCGGCAATATTGGCCTGAATACCGCCGACATGACCTGCGCAATGGATGATCATATCAGGTTGATTTTTGCGCATCCAATCGCGGGTTTGCGGATCAGATAAAAGGTTAAGTTCTTGGCTGCTGGGGCACAATAAATCATGCTGTAGCGCACTTTTATGTGCGATCAGGTTTTTGCCGACCATCCCGCTGGCACCTGTGATCAAAATTTTCATTAGTCGCGGGCTTTTCGTGTTTCAACTTTGAGGTCTTCGGCAACCATTTCGGCCACTAAATCGTCAAAAGATGTTTGCGGTGTCCAGCCTAGTTTTTCTTTGGCTTTGGTGGCGTCACCGAGCAGTGTTTCCACTTCGGTGGGGCGGAAATAGCGGGGGTCTATGGAGACGATGACTTTGCCGTTTGCGTCTCGGCCAACTTCGTCTAGCCCTGTGCCGCTAAAGGTGATTTCCATATCCAGTTCTTTGGCGGCGGCTAATACAAAATCACGTACTGAATATTGCACACCTGTGGCAATGACGAAATCCTCTGGTGTGTCCTGCTGTAGCATCAGCCATTGCATTTCGACGTAATCGCGGGCATGTCCCCAATCGCGCAGGGCGTCTATGTTGCCCAGCTTTAACGTGTCTTGAACCCCCAGTTTGATCCGTGCCAAGGCGCGGGTGATTTTACGGGTGACGAATGTTTCGCCGCGTTTGGGGCTTTCGTGGTTAAACAAGATACCGTTACAGGCATATAATCCGTAAGCTTCGCGGTAGTTGATTGTGATCCAATAGGCATACATTTTTGCAACTGCATAGGGGCTGCGGGGGTAGAAGGGTGTGGTTTCGGTTTGCGGGGTTTCTTGTACCAACCCGTAGAGTTCGGATGTGGAGGCTTGATAAAATCTGGTTTTATCGGACAGGCCTAAAATGCGGATGGCTTCGAGCAGGCGTAGCGGGCCGATCGCGTCTGAATTTGCTGTATATTCTGGTTCTTCAAAAGAAACTGCGACGTGACTTTGCGCGGCGAGATTATAGACTTCGTCGGGGCGGACTTTTTGTAAAACATTCATCAGGCTGGTGCTGTCTGTCATGTCGCCGTGGTGCAGAACAAAGYGGCCTTCTTTACCCGGATCGCCTTCAAACAGATGATCAATTCGGGCGGTGTTAAACAGAGATGTCCGACGTTTGATGCCGTGGACCTCATAGCCTTTTTCCAGTAAAAATTCCGCAAGATATGCCCCGTCTTGCCCTGTTACGCCTGTGATTAAAGCTTTCTTTGTGGTCATAATCTAGCCTTTTAAATTTATTTAACGTGCTTAGTGTATGCAGTCTGTAATAAAATTATAACTTCCACTAGCTACGAATACAATCGCTCTTACCTGAAAATAATCCATAGTCTATAAGCAATGCTGTAACTGCTAATTCTATAGGTATTTGGACACTCTTATGACTATTCGCGCCCATATTTTTACGAATATTGAACCCGTTTTGTTTTTAAAACAAATTCCCGAATTTGAAAGCTGTATAGAGGGTGTTCTATTTTCATTTGGTATGGATGTTCCAAATGACATTGATGTGTTGATTGTCTACACGCGTGCGTCCTATTCAATTCAAACACCGCTGCCACAATGTCGTACTGCGTTTTTTGCAGGAGAGCCTGATGTTATCCATCCGTTTAGTACACGTTTTCTGAACCAATTTGGGATTGTCCTCACGACAAGTGATAAACGCCTTACAACCCGTAAGCTGCGAGAAAATTACTGTTCAATGCCTTTTGTCGGTATTAATTTCACCGATATGGATCATCCTTTAAACCTGACTTACTTTGAAAACCTTGAGTGCCCCGTAAAGAACGATAAAATCTCGATTGTTACGAGCAATAAGTCACATACGGAATTTCATAATAAGCGTCTTACCTTTTTAGATTTTGTGAAAGAAAAAATCCCTGATCATATTGAGCTTTATGGCCGTGGTTTTAAATCCATTGATGATAAAAAAGATGCCCTTTTAGATCATAAATATCATATTTCGCTTGAGAATGGCGGGGGGGATCATACGTGGACTGAAAAGTTGACAGATCCACTGTTGTGCTGGACATATCCGTTTTATCACGGCTGTGAAAACTTAGAAGATGATATACCAGCCAAAGCATTTGAATATATTAACATTGATAATCCTGATCAGGTAATCAATCAGATGATGGCCGCTGTAAAGAATAACACTTGGGAAAAGAATAAAGATAGCATTGCCGAGGCGCGCAGGGTTTTGTTTTCTGATTTTAATATTATGAAAAAATTTGCCTCACTTGCGAAACAATTGATGGCGCTTGAACCAGAGAACCGAGCGGAAACAAACTTACGCTTAATTCGTTCGGAACGGTCATTCTGGCCAGAGGCTGGTTGTCGAGGCAGCATTCCTGAAACAATCGTTCGATCAACGCTTTTATTCTTTGATCCTAAAATAGAGCTTCGCGCATCAAATTTACAAAAGAAAATAGAGGCGCGACGCAGCAAAAAGCGTGCACAAAAAATCGCAGCGTTAGAAGCCAGTAAAAAGCGTTAAGTTTTTATTTTAGCGTTTGGATCGAAAATTTCTTAACTTTTTTACGGTAGCTAAAGCGACCATATTCTTTTTTAAACTTGCCCTTTAAAGAGGTGTTTTTTGATATCGTACTGCCGCCAATTTCTTGGGTTTTATCGGTGACGCCAGAGGGGACAACACAACAGATGTGTATCCGCGTTTCCCAAAACATTTGTAAAAATGTGTCTATCGGGCGGTCAAATTTAGATGTTATGTTGAGTAGTTTTTGCGCGGTTTCGTAGCTGACGAATTGTGCTGATGTGCGTAAAGGGGTCACGGTTGGCTGGATGATTTGTGCGGCTTCGCTTTGTGCCTGTACTTTGTTTTGATCGATAACATCGCGCACTTGGAATTGAATATACCCTAGTTTCTGAACATGGGTTTTGGCTAAATTAAGGGATTGTGCGAATGTGGTCGGATCAATTTCAACGTCATCTTCAAAGATCAACGTCATCTTCAAAGATAAGGCCTGCGTCTAATTTTTGATCAACAATTTCTTGCCAGACTTTGCGGTGGCTTAAAAAGCAACCTATTTCGCCAAAGTTTAGTTTGAATGGATATGCAGGTGTTAAGATTGGGGTTTCTGAATAGTGGCTATCAACCTCTGCCAGCGGTAACTTAGCCCCATCAACGGCATCGACGATTTGTGTTTTATAGGGTGCTTTAGAGATTAAATCTTGCACTTGTGCCGCGCGCCCTGTTGCACGCTGCAGGTGGATAATGAATGTTTTGTACTGTTCCACGTGTGACCTCTGATTAGGGATGTGCGCGTTCTAATGCGTCGATTGTTTCTTTAGCGTCATCGGGCTCTTGATCCCACCAGAGGCTTGCAAGTATTGCGGCTCTTTTTTGTTCATCAAACCTGTAGCCAATAATCCGCGCAGGTGACCCGACGACGATGGCGAATGCAGGAACATCTGAATTCACAAATGAGTTTGCCCCGACAACGGCGCCTATGCCTATTGTTACGCCGCGCCGAATAATAGCATCAACAGCGATCCAGGCATCTGCTTCGATTATGCAGTCGCCTTGTGTCAATTCTGCGTAAGCATCTTCATAAAAAACACTATTGGTTGAGATGCGTTGCAAACTATGTTCGCCGTTTCCGATAGAGACATTATTTGCGATAGAAACATAACGCCCAATGTGGGTTTTGCCTATCGAGCAGTGCCGCCCGATATAAGTATGGTCGCCAATCACTGTATCTTTGCTAACCTGTGAATAGCGGCCAATGGATACATTTTTTGCATATCGTCTTTTTGAAAACCAACGTTTCATGCGCAACTCTCTTTGGGTAGGGTTTGTATGTCTGATGCCCTATTTCAGGCTACTCTAATCGGCTTTGTCTCAAGCGAAAAGCATAATTACGCATTCACATCTTGTCTGACCCGCGTATATAATGCGCACAACTTTATAAGGGACATATGCGTGTTTAAATATCGTTTGATGATGGCGCTGGCTTGGCTGGTTGTGCCCTTTGTTTGTTTGCAGCGTATTATGACAGGCAAAGACAGCTTTGCGACGTTCAAAGCCCGTTTCGGGTTCGGGCAGGGGCGTAGTGCGAATGCGCGGCTGATCTGGCTGCATGCGGCGAGTTTGGGCGAATTTAATACCTTGGAGCTGTTGTTGCCTGCGTTGTCTGAAAAATTCAGTACCTATGATTTATTGATTACAGTGTCTAATAAGCTTGCCTTTGAGCGGGCCAAGAATTTGGCGTCGGGCAGGGTGCATGTTGAGATTGCACCGCTTGATTTTAGCAGTGTTATCAATCGGTTTTTAGCGCGGTGGCAGCCGTCTTGTATGATTACAATTGAAAATGAAGTGTACCCGAACCGCATTTTTAAAGCGGCGCAACAGGCTTTGCCGATTATCTTTGTAAATGCGCGTATGTCTGCCAAAAGCTTTGCCACATGGCAAAAAAATCCAAGATTAGCGCAGCAGGTTTTTAGCCGTATTTCGTATTGTTTTGCCCAAGATCAGAATGCCTTTGAGCGTTTTTCTGCATTAGGTGTGTCACGTGAGCGACTGAATATGTTGGGAAATTTGAAACAATTTCAAGAGGCGGTTCCTGTGGATCATCCCGATTTGCAAGCCGTACAGGGAGTTTTCCCCTATGATAAAACCCTATGCGTTGCCTCTACGCATAAGGGCGAAGACCAGATTGTCTTGGATGCCTTCGCGCGGGCTAAAAAGACGCGGCCTGATTTGAAAATGATCCTTGTTCCTAGGCACCCTAATCGCAGCGCTGAAATTGCGGCGCTGATTGCGGCGCATGGGTTTTCATATGCAACTAGGTCGCGCTCTGAACTGCCTGATCAGGCGGATGATATATATCTGGCCGATACTGTGGGCGATATGTCGCTTTGGTATAGCGCTGCGGCCACCACATTCGTGGCAGGCTCATTGGTCTCTGTCGGCGGGCATACACCTTATGAACCTGCGGTCTTTGGCTCGGCAATTATCCACGGGTCGCAGTATTCTAATTTCCAAGCCATTTATGAACGATTGGTGGAAAATAAGGGATCTTTGCAGGCAGATACTGGTGAGGATATTGCTGCCGCTTGGGTGTGTCTGTTGGAACCTGCGGCGCGTAGTACACAAATTGAGGCGGCTCAGGCGACGTTGTTTGACAGCAATGATAAGGACAAAATGCTGGACGAAATCACGTCAAAGATTGAGGCATTATTGTAGTCTGTAATTGAGGTTTGTATTCGTAACAGATGTGTAGGATAATACGCTAACGATAAAATGGGCAGTGAATTTAATGATTACACCAGTGATTTTATGTGGCGGTTCAGGAACACGGCTTTGGCCGCTTTCACGCAAAAGCTACCCGAAACAGTTTTCTAAACTGGTGGGCGACCAATCGCTGTTTCAAGCATCCGCACTGCGTGTCACAGGCGCTGAATTTGCAAACCCTATTGTGCTGACCAATTCTGATTTTCGATTTATTGTGACAGAACAATTAATGGAGCTGGGTATTGATCCTGCGTCTGTGTTGATTGAACCGCAGGGGCGTAATACGGCGCCTGCGATTTTGGCGGCCGCGCTCTACTTGTTGGCGCAAGATGAAGAGGCGATGATGCTGGTTCTGCCAAGTGATCATAATGTGCCTGATGCGGCGCTGTTTGCGAAAACAGTTTTGCGCGGTGTTGATGCGGCGAATGCCGGTGAACTAGTGACCTTTGGCATCGCGCCGAACCGTCCTGAAACGGGCTATGGTTATTTAGAATTGGAAACCGTCTCAGACGATGGCGGGGCGGTTAAGTTAAAACGTTTTGTCGAAAAACCTGATGAGAAAACCGCGCAAGCTATGTTGGATGCGGGCATGTTTTTGTGGAACGCAGGGATATTTTTATTCAAAGCGCGTAGTGTGATTGAAGCGTTTCAGGCACACCGACCTGATATGATTGCCCCCGTGGGGGAGGCGTTGAAAACGGCGAAATCTGATTTGGGTTTTTTGCGGTTAGGGGCGAAGGCATGGTCGGATGCGAAAGATATTTCGGTTGATTATGCGATTATGGAACCTGCTAAAAACCTGACGGCTGTGCCGTTTGTGGGCGAGTGGTCTGACTTAGGCGATTGGAATTCTGTCTGGCGCGAATCTGAAGCCGATGAAAACGGGGTTGTGACATCAGGGGCGGCGCAAGCGATTGATTGCAAGGATACGTTATTGCGATCCGAGGCGGATGCGTTGGAACTGGTGGGCATTGGGCTGAAAGATATTGTTGCGATTGCTATGCCTGATGCGGTTTTGATTGTGGATAAAAACCGTTCGCAAGATGTAAAACTGGCCGTTGAGGCGCTGAAAGCACGCGGTGCAGTGCAAGCGGTGCAACATCCGCGTGATCATCGGCCTTGGGGTAGTTTTGAATGCCTCTATATGGGCGATCGTTTCCAAGTGAAACGGATCGTGGTCAAACCAGGGGGCATTTTGAGTTTGCAAAGCCATGTTCACCGCTCAGAGCATTGGATTGTGGTTGAAGGAACCGCCAAGGTCACAATCGGCGATGAGGTCAAATTGGTTGGTGAAAATCAATCGGTCTATATTCCTGTCGGTGATAAGCACCGCATGGAAAACCCTGGCAAAGTGCCGATGGTTTTGATTGAAGTGCAAACGGGTAGTTATTTGGGCGAGGATGATATTGTCCGCTATGAGGATGTTTATGCACGTGATTAAGGCGACAACTCATGTCGACGCCTGAGGTCTTTGTCACCAACTTTAACAAAAATTTCACCGGCGTCTCGGCGACAGCATCCAATGTGCTGGGTGTTCAACGCAAAGATATGAATGTTGCATTGGTCGGTCATGCTTTGCCGAGTTGTGATGCGCCATTATCTAAGAAGCAAGCTTTGCGACTGTCTAAAGTGGCGCCTGCTGGCAAACCATTTTCAATTTGGCATGTACGGCGTAATCCCGAAATGCGGCTGGCAATTTGGGCACGGGATATTTTGCGCCTGCCGATCAAGATTGTTTTTACATCTGCCGCGATCCGTCGTCATTCGGCCTATCCGCGTTGGTTGATCTCAAAGATGGATGCGGTGATTGCAACCAGTAAGGAAGCCGCAAGTTTCGTGCCAAATGTTTGGGCGGTGGCGAACCACGGGGTGGATTGCGTGCGGTTCCAGCCTGCCAAAAATAAGCAGGCTGAATGGGCGTCCTTGGGCTACGGTGGTGCGCGCGGCATTGCCTGTGTTGGGCGGGTTCGCCCTGAAAAAGGCACGGATATATTTGTTGATGCGATGATTGCGTGCTTGCCGAACCTGCCCAATACGGTGGCCTTGGTTGTGGGGCAGGCGCAATCAAAGCACGCAGGGTTCTTGGCCGAATTGAAAGCAAAAGTTGCGCAGGCAGATTTGGCCGACCGTATTGTTTTTACCGGCGAAGTCGGGGCGGATAAAATGCCTGCCTTGATGCGGGCAATCAGTTTACTGGTTGCTTTGCCGCGTTACGAAGGTTTCGGCATGACCCCACTAGAGGCCATGGCGTGCGGTGCGTCGTTTGTTGCCTCTGATACGGGGTACTTTAGAGCGTTTTCTAATGATGAAAGTTTTGGGACAATTGTGCCGCTAGAAGCCGCTGACGCGGCCGCGTCGGCTGTAACGGATTGGTTGGCTGATGATGATAAGCTAACGGGGATGGCAACCGATATTGCGCTCTTTGTGCAGCAGAATTATAGTGTGGATAAAGAGGCGGCAATCATCGGGCAGGTTTATGATCGGCTGTATTGTGATCGCTGAAATTAAAAATATCGCTTGTCATAAATATGAACACTCAGGCTTATTTCACTAAATCCAATGCGCGAGGATCAAGCGGAATGGGGGCGTGAACGTCGACCCCTGAAATTTCGTAACCGCGATAAAAATCTCGAATATGGCGTGCCATGGTTTCTTCTGCCGCTTGTGCGTCTTTTGAAAGAATTGCCGCTAGAATTTCCTCATGGGATTCCAAGAGACGGTGGCGGGCTTGCGAGACGGTAGAATACAGATTGACCGTTGCGGAGAATAACAAAGCACCTATGGGTGCTGTTGAAAGTGTAAGAGCCGCATTTTGGGCCGCTTCGGCAATGAGCTGATGGAACTTTGTATCATTGCGGATTACAAATTCATCATCATTTAGATTCTGGCGTAAGCTGTCGACATTTTTTTGCAATTCGCGCGCGAGATCGTCGGAAATGCGTTGCGATGCTAACCGCGCAGCAAAGGGTTCTAGCAACATTTGCATTTCCCATAGTTCAAAAAAACTGACCTGTTTTAGACCAAGGGCGCGGGTGATGACTGAACTTACCGCAGACATTTCTGGAACCGAAACCCGCAATCGTTTTCCACGCCCGCGCTGGACAAGCCCAGCATTTTCCAGCGACCGTATTCCTTCACGTATCGTTGAGCGATGAACGCCCAACATTTCTGCAAGATTAGATTCTGTTGGTAGGAGTTCACCTAGCTTTATCTGCCCGCCAACGATCTGTGCTTCGATTGCATTTGCGACGCGCTTGTAACCTGGTTCTATTTTCAAGCTCGACAATGTGGTCAAGGCTTTTGGGGTGCTGTCTGGCAAGAGAGGTCCTATCTGTTGACGCGGGCTCTAAAGAACGCGCTTTGAAATGAATTTCGTTGCCCATACGCCTGAATTGGATGCGGTATTCCTTTGATTTTACCGCAGTTTTTGTCAAACGCTTGACTGTTGTCCTATTGTCGGATAATCCTACATAAATTAGAAAAGGTCAAGTCAGCATTTATGGATTAGTGAGCGGTTGGGAGACTGTCTTATTGGGATGCGAGTATTTGATATAAAACAGATATTTCTGAAATGGGCTGGAGCTCATATTTGATTGATTCGAAGGGGGGAATATGAACAAAATTGTCACTGAAGTTAGGGCTTCTATGTTCCATATGCGGGCATATAACCCCGAAATGATAAAATCAGTTTTCAATCGAATAGATGTGTCATGGCCAAAAGATGCACGGGCCGATTTTATGGTTTCCTCTATAGGTGAACTGTCGCTGATCCGATCTACGCACTCAACGCGAAACAGTATATCGCGGCGATTAGAGCGGCATATGGTTGATGAGGATAACAGCTATTATTTTGCTTGCCTGCCCCTAAAAGGTGGCATGAATATTAAGCATCTTGGACGGGATTGCACCCTAAAGAGTGGCGCGTTGACACTGCTGACGAGCACTGAAGAATACGAAATTGCTATGTCGGATATTATGGATGCGATTTGGTTGCGGATACCTGCGAAGTTGCTTCAATCCCATGCGATTTCGGTTGATGAAATTTTGGGGCGTCCGCTAGATGTTCAGCATGGTTTAGGGCTTGTTGCCAAGCAGATGATGTATGAAGTTTTGACCGATGGAAAACAACTTAGCGCCCGTGGTGCAAAGGTTTTTTCGCAATCCTTGTTGAGCTTTCTTGGCGAGGTTATCGATTCTAGTCTTTGTGATGATATGCCTGCGGCGTCGCGTGGTCGGCGCAAAATTTTGGCACGCGCGCGGGACTTTATCGAAGAGCATATTTATGATGATGAAGTTAACCCGCAACTTATTGCCAATGGTATTGGTATTAGTTCCCGCTATTTATCTGAAATTTTTGCGGCAGAGGGAACGTCGCCCATGCGTTGGGTGCGCAGGCGGCGGCTTGAGATGTGCCGCATGGAACTGGAAAAACAAATTGGCGGCCAGCAATTGATTTGTGAAATTGCCTATTCAATGGGGTTTTCTAACGTGTCTAGTTTCAACCGTGCGTTCAAAGCCCACTTTGGCCATTCCCCACGCGACCTGTTAGCGCAAAATTCGGAAAAATTTAATTAAGCGGTGAGCGTTATGCGTTTTACCGTTTGGTCTACATTTTCATTCCAATAGCCGTCTGGGCGCTGTTGGCTGTTAACTGATCCCATCCTTACCTTATGTTCAACGGCACTTTTTGTTTTGCGTTTTGCCTTGGCGGATAAATCGTGTATCTGCTCGCCCCGCAAAGTTTTTGTGCCTGCAGTGTCAACCCGAAAGCAGAAGCTTGCATAGAGTTAGGCTTAGGAGTGTCCGTCGAAATATTTCAACGACAGGACAAATCGTGGCTGTAAGGGAGGACGCTATGAAGCAGGTAAGAGACAAGCCAGTTGCTGTTGTAACAGGGGGGCGGCAAGGTTTAGGGCGCGGTTGTGCGTTGGCACTTGCAGACCGAGGTTTCGATCTGGTGCTTATTGATTTACATGACGACGAGGTGAGCGCGCAAACGACTGCGATGCTTCAGGGCAGGGGTGCAAAGGTTTGTTTTTTGCAAGGCGATGTGTCTGATCTTGACGGTCATGCGGGTCTTGCAAAATCTGCATGGGATGCGTTTGGCGGGATCGACTGTCTTGTAAACAATGCGGGGGTTGCCCCGTTGCAACTGAGCGATGTGCTGACATTAACGCCCGAAGCGTTTGAGCATAACATTGGTATTAATTTACGTGGGAACCTCTTTCTATCCCAAGCGTTTGCGCGTTTGATGAAGGATGCCGAACCTACAGAGTTTTACCGCAGTATGGTGTTTATCACCTCTATTGCGGCCAATCATGTGTCGGTGGCTATTCCAGAATATTGCATCTCAAAGGCAGGACTTTCTATGGTTTCGGGTCTCTTTGCGCTGACGCTGGCCGATACGGGCATTCATGTACACGAGGTTCGGCCTGGTTTTATCAGCACGGCAATGACCTCTGATGAAACCGAAGGATCACCAAGGGCGGCGATTGATGCGCATATTGCGGCAGGTCGTGTCCCTATGAACAGGTGGGGCGAAGAACAAGATGTGGGCCGTAGCGTGGCGATGCTGGCTGCGGGCGAGTTGCCGTTTTCGGTGGCACATCCAATCTATGTCGACGGGGGTTACGGCATCCAAACGGCATAACCAGAACACTGAAAATACACCATAAGGGAGGATACTATGAGACGCATTTTATACGCGGTTACGGCCGCATTATTTCCAGTTATGGCTACGGCTGACATCTACGTTGTAACGGATGACGCGGCGGGCATACCTAAGGTTAAGGCTTTAGAGGCACCCGCACTTACCGAAATACCTGAGATCGCTGGCATGGCGAATGAAGGCTTTAGCTATGCACAGCTTTGGAGCGGCATGGACGGGTACAAAATGTTTGAGGGTCGTGTCGCGGCAGGTGGCAAAATCGTAAGCCATGACGGGCCAGACACCTATGTCGGCTACATTGTTTCGGGTCACGGCACGATGGGCAACGATGCCCCCGACGGATCAATGGATTCAAGTTTTGATTTTGGACCAGGGGACGTCATCGTCTTTGGTTCTGGCACTATGCATCATTGGGTAAATGGCGATGAAGAGCTGGTTTTTATCGGCTTTCAGCGGCTCAGTGACGTGGAGGAGAAGTGACCGTCTTTGGCGTGTTCATTCAATAAATTAACAAGAGAGAGGATAAATAAATGAAGAAACTATCTAAAACGATCCGATTGGGGTCGGCGATCGGTCTAGGGTTGCTCGCAACGGCAGGAACGGCACTTGCTTCTGGTCCGACATGCGAAAACGGACCTATTCAATTGGGTGCGGTGTCTACTGTCACGGGGCCTGTGGATTTTTCAGCAGCACCAAAAGCGACAGCGGCATTCTTTGAACAACTCAACGCATCTGGCGGCATCAATGGCTGTATGGTTGAATTCGAGATTGCAGACGATCGCGGCGATCCGCTGATTGCGACACAGGCTGCCCGTAACCTTGTTGATAACAAAAAAGTTGTCGCCATGGTGGGGAGTGCTAGTTTGCTAGATTGCGGTGTTAATGCAGGGTTTTATCAACGCTCGAATGTGCTTGATGTGGCTGGTCTAGCTGTTGATCCAGTATGCTACACGGCACCGTCGGTTTCTGGTGTGGCTCCTGGGCCTTACTTGTTGTCGACTGCGATGCTTTATTTCGCCAGTGAGAAGCTGGACGCTAAACGTGTTTGTGCCTTTAACTATGTTATCGGCGGTTGGCGCGAAGCAATGGAAGGCGCTATGAGTGATTGGGAAGCCATCACGGGCAAAAAACTGCATATTCTCGATATGACACTTCCGGTACAGGGTGATTTGACACCGTATTTGATCCGCGCACGTGATGCGGGCTGTGATGCGGTTTTCACCAATCAGGTTGAACCTGGTATTGTTCAGTTGATCAACACGGCTGATGCGCAAGGCATCACAGGTATTGATTGGGTGTTCTTGGCATCAGGATATACTGAAGGTGTGGCCTCTGCATTGGCAAAGACCAAGCAACCGATTTATGTTGGTACCGAATGGGAACCTTACACTTTGCGTAATGAGGCGAACAAAGGCTGGCTTGATATGGTGACCAAAGCTGAACTATCGCCAAGTGCGTTTTCTCAAGGTGGATATTTGGCCGCACGGATTATCACGGATGTGATTGCGGGCATTGATGGCCCTGTCACGCGTGATGCGGTGTCATCTGCTTTGCGCACAATGGAACCTGTATCTTATCCGATTGCCGCAGGTCCTTATCTGTTTGGTAAAGGTGCAATGGATGGCGCAATGCGCGCGGTTAAAGTGGTTGAGCTTAAAGCGGGTGCATGGAATGTGGTTACGCCAGAGTGGCTAGAACTACCTGAAGCACACTAACAAGTACGAGCAATAATGAGGTGGCGGCTATGTCTATAGTTGCCACTTTGTTTCTGCATCGGGTGAGGAAAACTTATGAACTCTCTTCTGACATCAGCCGTGGCGGGTCTATCCGCTGGCGGCGCCTACGCGATCCTTGGGGTCTGTGTGGTATTTACCTATCGGCTTGTTTCCGTGGTGAAATTTACAGCAACGGCGCTTGGGGCTATCGGTGCCTTCGTCATGGTCATAATGACCGAAATGGGCTATCCGCTCTTGCCTTCAGTTTTGGTCGGTATTCTAGTCGGAGCACTGGCCTCAACCGCTGTCGGTTTGATTACGACGATTTGGTTTTCTGGTTCAAGCCAATCGATTAAAGCCGCCGTCACAGCCGCCTTATTGGTCTGTATTATCGCCATGGGGCAACGCCTGACGGGGGGTCAGCAACCACGCGCATTCCCTGATATTGTTGGCGGGGCTGGCATTCAATTGGCGGGGGTTACAATTACTGCCGCATCCCTGGTGGCAATCGGATTCGCTGTCTTTCTTACAGTGGCTGCCGAGCAGGTTCTAAACCGCACGCGCATGGGGCTACAGCTTAGGGCGCTTTCGGAAAGACCGATGGCGGCTGAATTGCTGGGCATTCCAGTTCGGCGTTTGGCAATTGGTGTTTGGGCGGCTAGCGGTGCGATGACGTCTATTGCGCTTATGTTGGTAGCGCCTCTGCGATCCCCTGATTTTGGCTCATTGAGTCTGTTGGTTGTGCCTGCCTTTGCTGCGGCGTTGATTGGCTCATTCAAGAGCTTCCGTGCAGCGTTAGTGGGGGGCATCTTGATTGGGGTCATTGAAGGTCTTGCCAGTGTTTTTGTTGGATTAAACCAATACCGCGCGGCGGTGCCTTTTCTCGTTATTTTGGTTGTATTGTTGTGGTCACAAAGAGGAGCCCAGTGGGATGAAGCGCGATAGTAGCTTTGCCGCTTTAAAAACAGCGGCCTTAATTTTCATCGCAGGTGCTTTGTGCCTGTTTCTTTTATCCTCATACTGGATCTTCTTGATTACGGCGGTCTTTATCATTGGTGTTGCGTTGCAAAGCCTAGGGCTTGTTGTTGGACGCGCTGGTATGATTTCGCTCTGCCAGATGTCGTTTGCAGGGGTTGGTGCTTGGGTTGTCGGCTATCTAAACGTGATTGATTTCCCTGGGGGTCTGCCTGTTTGGTTATTGATCGGCGGGCTGGCAGCTTTGCCTTTTGGCATTGCGATTGGACTGCCTGCTTTACGGTTGCGGGGCATCAATCTTGCGATTGTAACTTTGGGGTTTGCCGTTGCTTTTGGTGTGGTTCTGGGAACGATTACCTATCCAGGGCAAACCACGTTCACGATGGTGGCCAGACCATCGGGTCTTGAAAGCGATCAGGGGTATTTTATTTTTGTGCTGGCGATATATGGCATCATTGCGGTTGCGCTTGAATTTATCACGCGGTCACGTTTGGGGGCGTCATGGCTTGCCATTCGCCATTCTGAACGCGCGGCGGCCTCGCTTGGCGTTTCTGTGCCTAAGGCTAAGCTGAGCGCTTTTGCAATCAGTGCTTTTATCGCTGGAATTTCAGGCGGATTGCTGGCTGGATATATGGGAACATTGCTGGCGGATAACTTTTCGATGATGCAATCCTTGGTACTCTTTGCCGTTGCAATTATGGTCGGGGCGCAGTTCCCGCTTGGGGCTATTCTGGGCGGGGTCTTGGTTGCCCTTTTCCCTGAATTGTTGCGCCGTCTGTCATTGCCCCAAGATTTAGGCAGTGTCTTTTTCGGCGTCGGGGCGGTTCAAGCTTTGAGTACGGGTGAGACAATCAGCGAAGCTTTTGGGCGGTTGGGTCGCAAAATTTTACCGCGTCGTATTCGCACTCAAAAGCGGGCTTCTGAGGCATCGTTGCCCGCCGCCCGTGTGCTGGATGGCGATAAGGCCGTATTGGAAATGCGCGATGTTACAGTGCGTTACGGCAATGTTGTTGCCTTGAATCGGGCATCTTTGGTGGTGCCACAAGGCACTGTTGTGGGGCTGATTGGTCCTAATGGTGCTGGTAAATCAACCTTTGTAGATGCGATCACGGGGTTTCTTCTTAGCTATGAGGGCAAAATCCTGTTTCAGGGTAAAGAAATTGACGCGCTTTCTGCAACGCAACGTGCGCGGGCAGGGCTGCGTCGGACATGGCAAACCACAAGAATGGCACCTGAATTGACCGTTGGCGAATATATTCGTCTGGCGTCTGGTGGGGGTCTTAGTGACGAAGAGGTCGATGCGATTTTGGTTTGGCTGGATTGCCCGCCTTCTGAACAGTTAATCAGTTCGGTTGATGCAGGGGCGCGACGTTTGCTTGATGTTGCGGGTGCTGTGGCGGCCCGTCCGCCGGTTATCCTTTTGGATGAACCTGCGGCTGGACAGTCTTATGCCGAGGCGGTGATGCTGGGTAAACGCATTGCGGAAATTCCAGAACGCTTTGGGTCATCCGTGCTGTTGATTGAACATGATATGGATCTGGTTCGATCCGCTTGTTCGCAAGTAACGGTGCTAGATTTCGGGGCTGTATTGGCTGCGGGTGCAACGCAAGAAGTACTTGATATGCCCAGCGTCAAGAAAGCATATATGGGGATTGATTTTGACGAGGAGGCGGCACAATGAACATTCTGGAAACTGAAAACCTAGTGATCAAACGCATGGGAATTCCTGTGGTTCGAGAGGTGAATTTGGTTGCGTCCTCTGGTGAAATTAGTGTGTTACTGGGCGCAAATGGGGCAGGTAAAACCACCTTGTTGGAAGGTATTTCAGGGATCATTCCTATTGCGAGTGGGTCGGTTGAGCTGGAAGGCAATGACATGGTTAAAGTCAGTGCGGGCAAACGGGCGTTGGCAGGTATTGCCCATGTGGAACAAGGCCGCACGATCTTTGGCAGTATGACAACGGAAGAGAACCTGAAAGTTGCCTTGCATCCAGATGCCAGCCTTGAAGAAATCTATGAGCTGTTCCCTGAACTGCTTGCCCGTAAGGATGTACAATCCATGATGCTTTCGGGCGGCGAGCAGCAAATGGTGGTGATTGGCCGTGCTCTGGTTGGGCGTCCCAAAGTTGTGTTGATTGACGAAATGTCTGCGGGGTTGGCGCCTGTTGTTGTTAACCGCCTGATGAAGGGTGTCCGACGCTTGGCTGATCTGGGCTTGGCTGTGGTTCTGGTTGAACAATTTGCGAACCTTGCTTTGGAAATTGGTGACAGGGCCTATGTTATGCGGCGCGGTTCTTTTGTGTATGAAGGGGATTGTGCAACGCTTGGGAATGATCCTGATCAACTGCACCATCTTTACCTTGGGGATATTGGCGAGGCTGCCTAAAATACCCAGTGTGAAATTTACGCAGGGCGTCCAAAACTCTTGGGCGCCCTGACGATTAAGCGGCATGAGTTCCCGCAACGCAAATATGTAATGCCTGCTTCAACAAGCCAGCGGATTTCTTTGATCTAGCATAGAAAAATATACGTCGTGCGCGACGCTCAAAAGCTTAATTGTTTTTGAGATGGATCATTTGTTGAGGAGTGAAAAAATGGGTGCGAAAAAATTAGAAGGCAAAGTCGCGATTGTGACAGGTGCTGCCAGCGGAATAGGACAGGCCTGTGCGGTACGCTTTGCAGAGGAAGGCGCGCGTATATTGCTAGCTGATTTACAACCTTGTGACGCAACCCAAAAAGCGATTGAGGTGGTCGGTGGCACAGCTGTTTTCAAGAAAACAGATGCAACTTCTGATGCTGATTGTGACGCGATGGTTGATGCGGCTGTAGAGCGTTTTGGTCAGGTGGACATTGGTGTTTTTGCGGCAGGTATTCGCTATGACCCAATTCCAATCCTAGAGCTTGAAACCGAAAACTTTCAACGGATGCTTGATATAAATTTAACAGGGACGGTGCGTTCGGCACGCGCTCTTGCACGGGTTTTGAAGCGTCAGGGCCACGGCGGTGCGATTGTTAATATTACTTCAACGGCAGGTAAAATTCCAATCGAAGGATCGGGTGCCTATTGCATGGCCAAGGCAGGGGTCATCATGCTGACGAAAGTGATGGCGCTGGAGCTGGCTGAAACGGGTATTCGTGTAAATGCTGTCGCCCCTGGGTTTACGTCAACGCCAATGTGGGACTTTGCCAAGGACAGCGATGAAGACCGCTGGGCGATGGAAATGACCCCGATGAAGCGCACGGGAACGCCGCGCGAACAAGCGAATAGTTGTCTTTTTCTTGTGAGTGACGACAGCAGTTACACCACGGGGCAAACCCTTTATTCGGCGGGTGGGCAATTCGTTGACTGATACAAAATCGATTTTTATAACAGGGGCCGCTTCGGGAATTGGGGCGGCGACGGCACGGCTTTTTGCGGGGCGGGGCTGGCGTGTGGGCTTGGCTGATCGTGATGGTGAAGCGGTACAAAAGCTTGCGGATACTCTTGGTCATAAAGCTAAGGGTTATTCAATGGATGTTCTTGATCGGGGCGCTGTTGCGGCGGCACTTGAAGATTTTGCAGGGGCTAAAGGTGAAATTTCTGCGCTGTTCAATTCAGCAGGTCTTTTGGATATGCGCGCTTTTGCAGATACGCCCCTTGATCGGTTTGATGCTATTTTTGACGTGAACGTAAAGGGTGTTGTCAATTGTATTGCGACGGCTCTTCCATACCTAAAAGCATGTGATGACGCGCGGATTATAACGATGAGTTCTTCTGCCGCCATCTACGGCGTGCCAGATCTGGCGATCTATTCAGCCAGTAAATTTGCTATACGGGGCCTGACCGAGGCGCTTAATATTGAGTTTGAACCGATGGGTATTTGGGTTTGCGACATCATGGTGGGCTACGTTGATACCCCGATGCTGTCCAAGGCCGATGACACAGCTAAATCCGTGGAACTTGCAGGTGTGCATGTGACCCCCGATATGGTGGCTGAAACGGTTTTCAGCACGATTTCAGATTGCCAAGTGCATTGGTTTGTACGCGATGAGGATCGCGGTGCGGCGGATCATTTTGATGCCACTCCACGCGCGGAACGACGAGAACTTATGCGTCCTGCCACAGGGTACTGATTACCAAGGGTTCCGCGATTGCAAAGCAATAGTGCTGTGGACGTGAAAGGCGGGCAGGGTGGTCAGTTTAACATCGGTGGAAAGATAATGCGCTAGCGCCGACTAGCAATAAATTCAGATAGACAGGCGTGCCGTTTGAAGAAAGGGCGACGCTTGTAAAGGAGGAGCACAATGAAGGATACAGATACTATGATGCCACCGCTCGCAACGGGTGTTGTCACACGACAGATTGAAGTGAATGGCGTTCGCGTCACATATCACGAAGCAGGCCAGTCAAATACAAGTTGCCCGCCGATTGTAATGGTTCACGGCTCCTCTGGGACGACACGAGGGCATTTTGGGTTTCTTTTTCCAATGCTGGCTGTGCGTCACCGCGTTATTTCGGTTGATCTAGCTAATCCTGTTACGGGCGATGATCCATTAGAGCTTGAGCATCTTGAAGCGCAGGTTTTGGCAGTCATTGCCAATGCGGTTCCAGATCAAGAGATAACATTGCTTGGTTATTCCCTTGGGGCGGCAATCGCGGGTTTCACTGCGGCACGTCATCCTAAGATTGTATGTAATCTTGTTCTGTTGGCGGGTTGGATGAAGACCGACATGCAACAGCTTCTTTTCAATCGGGTTTGGCATGAATTGCGCGCCCTGAAATCGCCGAAGCTTGATGATTTTACTGTCTACGGTGCCTTTGGTGCGCCGTTTTTGTCATCTAAAACCTTTGAGGATTTAGCAGGCGGTGCTGCAATGCCGCTCGATGATTTTGTCGACAAACAAATGGAATTGAACAGCCGTATTGATATTGTGGATTTGGTTCCCGATATCACGGCGACGACGCTGATTATCGCTTGTAGTTACGACATGATGGTGCCTGTACATCATAGTCGTGCGCTGTTCGGAACGATTGAAAATGCACGCTACGCTGAGTTGGCATCAGGTCATGCTGTGGTGTTTGAACGCCCCGCAGAGGCGTTGCGTCTGATCGATCTTTTCGCCGCTAATCCGCAAGAATATCCCGCAGGCGCAACACTTCCCGTGGTTCGGCCCTAAACTCTGAAGGAGACATCAAAATGACAAAACAACAATCGATTCACGATACATCCATTATCATTGTCGGCGCTGGCTTCGGCGGACTGGGCATGGCGATGCGCCTGAAAGAAAAGGGTGTCGATGATTTCGTTATCCTTGAACGTGCTGACGATGTTGGTGGTGCTTGGCGTGATAATACATACCCTGGTGTGGCTTGTGATGTACCGTCGCATCTGTATTCGTTTTCTTATATGCCAAAGGCCGACTGGTCGCGGGTGTTTTCACCCGGTGGTGAAATCTGGAGTTATCTGCGCGATTGCGCTAAAAAACCTGGGCTTGTGCCACATATCCATTTTGGGGCTGAACTTTTAAAGGCCGAGTGGGATGAGGCCAGCCGTCGTTGGTTGGTAGAAACACCTCAGGGCGCATGGCGTGCGCAATATTTGATTACTGCGACGGGTGTTCTGGCGGATGCTCACCTGCCTAAAATTCCTGGTGTTCAAGGCTTTACGGGGGATGCTTTCCATTCGGCTTGTTGGGATCATTCGATCTCGCTTGAAGGTAAACGTGTGGGTATTGTTGGGTCTGGTGCATCCGCGATCCAGATTGTGCCTGAAGTTGCTAAAACCGCCAGTGAACTTGTCGTGTTTCAACGTAGCGCACCCTATATTGTACCGCGTCCTGATCGTGCATATTCAAGCGCTGAGAAACGTAGTTTTGAGCGTCTGCCTGAATCAATGGATGCCTTGCGGTCAGAAATTTTCTGGATGGGCGAGTATATGTTTGCACAGCGCCGTGCGGTGCCTGCTTTTGTGGCTGAAGCCCGTGATATGGCGTTGGGTCACTTGGCAGATCAAATCTCTGATCCTGAATTGCGTGATAACTTAACGCCGAATTATGTGATTGGCTGTAAGCGGGTTTTGATTGCTAACAATTATTACCCAGCCTTTAATCAAGACCACGTGACCTTGGAAACATCGGCGCTGGAAAAGGTTGATGGTAGTACTGCCATTGCGGTTAGCGGCAAAGAATATGATCTGGATGTGCTGATTTTCGCCACTGGGTTTGAAGCACCTGAACCACCTGTGGCACATGTTGTGTATGGGCGTGGCGGTGTCAAATTGGCGGATCAATGGGATCAAGGTATGCAAGCCTACGATTCCACCGCTGTGCCAAATTTCCCGAACATGTTCATGGTGCTGGGGCCTAATACTGGGCTGGGTCATCACTCGATGGTCTATATGATTGAGGCGCAGGCAGATTATATTCTGGGCGCACTTGAACATGCCAAAAAGCACGGCGTTGAGGTTCTGGAAGCAAAACCTGAAGCTGAGGCAGAGTATCTGCTCGACATTGAGAAACGTAGTAAAGGCACTGTCTGGCTCGATGGTGGTTGTAAGTTTTGGTACCGCGATCCGCGCAGTGACCGTCTCACCGTGCTTTGGCCTGATTTTGCCTATGCTTTCCGCGATGAAAACGGAACGTTTCATCCCGAAGGTTACAGCGAAACAGCTGCATCTACTGCCGCAGAATAGGGAAAGCACACCATGTTAAAAGGTAAAACCATTATCGTCACGGGGGTTTCTTCTGGGATAGGTCAAGAAACTGTCCGCCAAGTGCGGGCAGCAGGGGGGCGGGTGATCGGTGTTGATCGTAATCCGCCGTCAATTGAACTGGATGGGTTTCATCAAGTTGATTTGACCGATGAAGCGGCAGTTGATGCATTAATCAACACGTTAAAAGAGTTGAAAGCGGATGGGTTGGCCAATATTGCAGGCGTGCCACCAACGGCCCCGCCTGAAATGGTTGTAACGGTAAATTTAGTTGCGTTAAAACGCCTGACTTTGGGGCTGATTGACAGCCTTGCCGATGGTGCTTCAATCGTGAATCTTGCGTCTTTGGCGGGGATTGGTTGGGAAGATGAAATAGCTAAAATCAAGGTGGCTGAAACGCTTACCTACGATGGTGTTGGTGATTTTTGCAAAGCGCAAGGCATTACGCTTGAGAATAGTTATTTCTTTACCAAGCAGGCGCTTGTGGCTTGGACGCTACAGAACCGCTGGACTTGGCGCGATCGCGGTATTCGCATGAATGCGGTCAGCCCTGGCCCTGTGGATACGCCTATCCTTAAGGACTTTTTGGAAACGCTCGGCGAACGTGCCGAGGAAGATATGCGGACCATGGATCGGGCTGGAACACCCCAAGATATCGCCCCTGTGGTTACGTTTTTGCTCTCACCTGCGTCTGCGTGGTTGCGGGGTACGAATATTGCATGTGACGGCGGGATGCGCGCCCATATTGATACCACATCGAATGGTTTTACTTAAGGAAACTGGATATGGAAACCGAACTTTTGATCGCTGGGGCGACCGTAGCCGATGTCCCGCAATTTATGAATTCACCGATCTAAGATGAATTACCGTCGAAAATCCAGCCCAGCAATATCCGTTTTGATAAGCACAATTTAGGCAGTCACATGACAACAACGCAAAATATACCCGCGCTTATTACAGGCGCATCAAGCGGGCTTGGTGCCCATTTCGGACGTGTGCTTGCGGATGCGGGTTATCACGTGATACTCGCGGCGCGGCGTCTCGATAAGGTCACCGATCTTGCCAGTGAAATTACCGCGAGTGGCGGCAGTGCCGAGGCGGTGGCGATGGATGTCACCAGTGCCGCTTCGGTTGAGATAGCGTTCGCGTCTATGACAACTTCACCCCAAATTGTGGTCAACAATGCGGGCGTGTCAGGGACGGGCATGGCGCTTGATATGTCAGAGGCAGAGTTTTCGACCGTTATAGACACCAATCTAAAAGGTGCTTTTTTGGTGTCACAGGCCGCCGCGCGCGCAATGCGTCAGCAAGAAACTGGGGGCGCAATCGTCAATATTGCCTCAATCCTTGGCCTGCGGGTTGCAGGGGGTGTTTCGGCCTATACTGCTTCAAAAGCTGCTCTCGTTCAGATGACCAAAGCGCACGCGCTGGAATGGGCGCGTTGGGGTATTCGGGTGAATGCGCTGTGCCCTGGTTATATTGAAACACCGCTCAATAGCGCGTTTTTCACTACCGATGCAGGGCAGGCGTTAATCAAGCGCATCCCACAACGACGTTTGGGGCAGCTGTCCGATCTTAATGCCCCGCTTCTTTTATTGCTATCCGATGGAGCCGCCTATGTCACAGGCTGCGCTCTTCCTGTGGATGGCGGTCACCTTGTTTCAAGCTTGTAAGGAAATATAATGGATTTTACACTTACCCCGACGGTAGAAGACTACCGCGCCCGCATCGCCGCTTTTGTTGATACTGAAATTTTGCCGCTAGAGGCAAACCCAGATGCATATGATGCACATGGAAATATTTCAGAGGCAAGCTTGGCACCGCTACGCGCCAAAGCGAAATCTGCGGGGCTTTGGGCGCTTCAGGTTTCAAAAGAATGGGGTGGTCAAGGGTTTGGCAAGATGGCCATGGCGGTTTGCTACGAAGAGATGAACCGTTCCATTTTCGGCCCTGTTGTCTTTAATTCTGCCGCCCCTGATGACGGCAATATGATGATGTTGGACACGCTGGGGACGACCGCGCAAAAAGAACGCTGGCTAACACCAATTGTGACGGGCGAAGTACGTTCTGCCTTTGCGATGACCGAACCACACCCAGGGGGCGGTTCTGATCCAAGCATGATCCAGACCCATGCCAAACGCGATGGCGACGGATGGGTTATTAAGGGGCAAAAGTGGTTTATCACAGGGGCTGATGGTGCGGCACATTTCACGCTTATGGCGCGAACATCTGATGACCCTCGGTCTGGATTGACCGCGTTTCTGTTCCATAAGGACACACCAGGTTGGCACATTACCAGACGCATTCCGATCATGGGGCCAGAAGAACATGGCGGTCATTGTGAAATTGTTTTTGACGGATTACGGATACCTGACGAGGACGTTTTAGTTGGTGTCGGACGCGGGTTGAAAGTAACCCAAGCGCGTCTAGGCCCTGCACGTTTGACACATTGTATGCGCTGGTTGGGTCTGTCGAAACGTTGTGTTGAAATTGCGACTGAATATGCCGAACACCGCGAAGGGTTTGGCAAGCGTCTGATTGAGCGTGAAAGCGTGCAAATGATGCTGGGTAAGCTTGCAATGGATATCGAGATTGGTCGGTTGCTAGTGATGAAAGCCGCTTGGGAAATTGATCAAGGAAACTACGGACAAAAAGAAGTCTCGATGGCCAAAATTCATATTGCCAACCTGCTGCATCAAGCCGCCGATACTGCAATACAGATTAACGGTGCGCGTGGATATTCAACGGATACGCCGCTTGAATGGATTTATCGTTACGCTCGTCAGGCGCGGTTGGTTGATGGCGCGGATGAGGTACATAAAATGGTTCTCAGCCGTCATCTAGGCGATCTAGGCCGCGATTTTTGGTCTTGGAATGTGGCAACTGGAGAGGGCAATGTCTAACCCCGTCTCTTTGCAAAACGTCGCCAATATGCGCGCGCTAACTCCGTTGGATTTTCTCGACCGCGCGGTCGAAGCCTTTCCAGCACGCACGGCGGTGGTTTGGCAAGGGAACCGCTGGAGCTATGCTGAATTTGCAGGCATCGTCACCGCGATGATCGAAATGTTGCAAGAAAACAATATCGGTTCTGGCGATGTTGTGGCGATCATGAGTGGCAATCGCCCTGAAATGCTGGCGGCACATTATGCTATTCCTGCGGTAGGGGCGATCCTGAACGCGCTAAATACACGGCTCGATCCTGCCGCGACCGAATATATATTGTCCCATTCTGGGGCTAAACTCGTTCTGGCTGATCCAGCTAGAGCATCTGTGACAGGTGAGGCCGCCACCAAGGTTGGCGTCCCTCATTTTGTATTTTCTCCCGGCGATACACCTAAAGAGAGCCTCTCTTTACTGGAGGCCTCACCTGTCACAAAATGCTCTTTTGCCGCTGGTATCAAAGATGAGTTTCAGCCGATCGCGCTGAACTATACTTCTGGCACGACGGGCAAACCAAAAGGCGTCTTGCTAAACCACCGTGGCGCCTATCTGAACACCTTGGGCAATATCATTTCATTGGGCTTCGATGCACAGACGGTTTATTTGTGGACCTTGCCAATGTTTCACGTCAACGGGTGGGGTCATACATGGGCCGTGACAGCCGCAGGCGGTGTGCATGTTTGCCTCGATAAGGTTATCCCAGCGGATATATTTCAGCTAATTGAGACCTACGGCGTGACCCATATGGCCTGCGCCCCCGTTGTACTTTACATGTTGCTGAACGATCCAGCGCGCAAGCTACGCGATCCATCGCGACCCTTGCGGGTTGCCAGTGGCGGTGCCGCACCGACCAGCACATTGATTACGGATATGGAAGCGCTCGGCTTTGAATTTATCCACCTTTATGGCCTGACAGAAAGTTTTGGCCCAACAACGATGCAGCAGCTTAATCCGCAAGAAATGCTGGAACCCGCCGAACAACGTGCGCGGCTTTTATCGCGTCAAGGTGTGCGCCATATTACAGCAAATATCGTAAAGGTCGTCGATAATGACGGCCAGCAAGTGCCTGCGGACGGCGCGACGCTGGGCGAGATCGTTTTATGCGGCAACACAATTATGTCAGGCTATCACCAAGACCCGCAAGCGACACAACAAGCATTCAAAGGTGGGGTTTTTCACACAGGCGATCTGGCAGTGCTTCACCCCGATGGTCGCATCGAAATTCGGGATCGTACAAAAGACCTTATTATTTCAGGCGGCGAGAACATCTCAAGCCTAGAGGTTGAAGACGCCCTACACAGTCACCCCGACGTATCAATGGCCGCTGTGGTTGCTGTTCCCGATGAAAAATGGGGCGAAATCCCCTGCGCTTTTATTGAAGCACACCCCAATAGCGGTCTTGATGAAGAAGTCTTGCTGGAATTTTGCCGCGAGCGATTAGCCCGCTTTAAAGTTCCAAGAATATTTGTGTTTGCGGAATTGCCAAAAACAGCAACGGGTAAAATCCAGAAACTTGCCTTACGAGAATCCGCCAAAAAACTGGCAAGCCCACACGGAGAAACACAGCCATGAATATAGATACTTCAATTGAGATCAGGGGGTCGCTGGATTTTGATCCAGCGCCACTGATCACGTTTCTTCGGGCTGAACTTGATGCGCCGAACGCTAACGTTGGAATTGAACAAATCAGCGGCGGGCAGTCAAACCCGACCTACAAAGTAAACGTGGGTGCGCGGCGTATGGTTTTGCGAAAACAGCCGATGCATATTGCGACCAAAGGTGCCCATGCGATTGACCGTGAATACCGTGTGCTGACGGCATTGGGGGCTACCGACGTGCCCGTTCCAACGCCAATTTTGTTTCATGCGGATCGGGACCTTATCGGCACGCCTTTCTATTTGATGGACTATATTGACGGGCGGGTTTTTTCCGACGCGGCACTTCCTGGTGTGTCTGCAACCGAGCGGCATGATATTTATTTGGCGATGGCAAAGACATTGGCGCAACTCCATACGGTGCGTCCCGACGCAGTGGGGCTTGCGGATTTTGGGCGGCCAAGTGGTTATTTCGCGCGCCAAGTCGGGCGTTGGTCTGGGCAACTTGATGCATCTAGTCGGGTAAAAATCGATGAATTAGTCACATTGCGCGACTGGATTCAGAAAAATATTCCCGAAGATGACGGGCAGACCTCTATCGCACATGGTGATTTTCGAATTGGCAATCTGATGTTTCACCCAACGGAACCACGGGTCGTTGCGGTGCTGGATTGGGAACTATCTACCATTGGTCATCCACTGGCTGATCTGGGGTTTTGTTGCATGCCTTGGAATACGAGTTCAGGCGAATACGGGGGAATTCTTGACCTTGATTTTACAGCCATGGGCATTCCCAGCGAGGCAGAATTCATCGCATATTACAATGATTTCCTACCTGAAGTAGGCGCACCGACACCGTTTCACAAGGCTTTCGCATTGTTCCGATTTGCGGTGATTTTCGTAGGTATTGCGGATCGCGCCGCCGCTGGCCTAGCCGCTAGTGAAAATGCTGCCGAGCTGGAACCGCTTGCGCGCCGTTTTGCCATTCGTGCGCTTGAGCTTCTCGATAAGGCTAAGGTTTAGTTAAATAGAACTTATATCAAAGGATAATACCATGACTGAAACCGTCGTCATTACCTCAGCTATTCGTACAGCCATTGGAAGTTTTGGCGGGGCTCTTTCAGCTGTTTCGGCTTGTGATCTAGCAACTTTGATCGCCAAAGAAGCTATCGCCCGATCTGGTGTGACGCCGTCTGATATTAAGCAGACCATTTTTGGCAATGTTATCCATACGTCCCCACAAGACATGTATATTTCGCGTGTTGCGGCGATCGGTGCGGGCATTCCGACCAGTGCGCCAGCTTTGACATTGAACCGTCTGTGCGGCTCTGGTCTGCAAGCGGTTATTTCGGCGGCCGAGACGATTATGCTCGGCCATTCGGATTGTACCATGGCGGGGGGTGTTGAGACCATGAGCCGTGCGGGCCATTTAATGACCGAAGCTAGAAGTGGTAAAAAGATGGGGGATATTACTGCTGTTGATATGATGATTGGCGTGCTGAATGATCCGTTTGGGCATGGGCATATGGGGGTTACAGCAGAAAATATCGCCGCAAAAATCGGCATTACCCGCGAGATGCAAGATTCCTTTGCTTTTACGTCGCATCAACGCGCTGCCAAGGCGATTTCCCAAGGGCGGTTTAAGAGCCAGATTCTACCCATAAAAGTCAAACAAGGCCGCAAGGAAGTAATATTCGATACCGACGAGCATGTTAGAAAAGATGTGCAGTTAGATGATTTGAAGAAATTGCGGCCTGCTTTTCAAAAAGACGGTACGGTCACCTCTGGAAATTCAAGCGGGATTAATGACGGGGCGGCGGCTTTGGTTCTGATGTCTGAAACTGCGGCCATAGCCAAAGGTATTACCCCGATGGCACGAATTGTTTCTTACGGTCTTGGCGGTGTAGCACCTGAGATCATGGGGTTGGGGCCTGTGCCCGCCGTCAATCAGGCTTTGGGTCGCGCTGGCCTGAGAATTACGGATATGGATGTCATCGAATCCAATGAAGCCTTTGCGGCGCAGGCTTGTGCTGTAGCGCAAAATATAGAATTTGACCCTGATAAAACCAATCCCAATGGCGGCGCGATTGCTTTAGGTCATCCACTGGGCGCTTCGGGCAGCATTATTCTTGTGAAGCTTCTAGCAGAACTCGAACGCATTGGAGGGCGTTTTGGTCTGGCAACAATGTGCATTGGCGGTGGTCAAGGCATCGCGCTGATTGTTGAGCGCTGATTACAATTGATGAAAGTTACTATGCGGCGTTATTATTAACATAATTAACATTAGACGCATACTTCTCAATCTAAGGTGCGCGCTACCCTCAACTGCGACTCTTGTTAGAAAACAATACGTTACCTGACGAGAGGAATCGGTATGGGAACGACTTATAGGCAACTCACTATCACAGAACGTCGCAGAATAGAACGTTGGAGGCAGGCTAAAGTCCCTGTTGATGAAATAGCGCGGGTTTTGAAGCGGTGCAGGTCGACGATCTTTCGCGAGCTGAGGCGCAATCATTTCTCTGATGAGAGCATGCCGAAACATGACGGCTACTATGGCGCTGCAGCCCAGTTAATGACAGCAGATCGGCGTGCGCGGGATCGAAAATTGATCAAATATCCAGACCTTTGCAAACGGGTGATTGAGAGGATCAAGGATGGCTGGACGCCTGAGCAGATCGGCAACCGGATGATCCATGAAGGTGCCAAATTACGAGTCTGCCAGGAGACGATCTATCGCTATATCTATTCCAAGGAAGGTCAGCGAGATGACTTGTGGTGGTACTTGCCGACGCATCGTGTCGCCCGTCGTCCAAGGCGCACACGAAAGCGTCGAGAGCCTAAATTCCATCGTGATGTCAGCATCCTGTTCCGACCGGATGACGTGGCGCACCGCCGCCAGTTCGGACACTGGGAAGGCGATTTGATGCTATTCAAACAAAGGCTTGGGCAGACGAATGTCACAACTCTGGTCGAACGTGTCAGCCGCTTCACCGTGATCCTGAAGAACCCGAACAGGCGGACCAAACCGGTCGTGGGAAAGATCATCAAAGCGATCAAAGACCTGCCCCATATCGCGCGCCGGTCAATTACTTTTGACCGCGGTAGCGAATTCATGAACTGGCCGCATTTACAGGCTGAGTTGGGGATACAAACATGGTTCTGTGATCCCTCCTCGCCATGGCAAAAGGGAACCGTAGAGAACACCAATAGACGCGCCCGTCGATGGTTGCCTCGAAAACGGGACATCCGCTTGTTGTCAGATCAGGACATCAAACAAATCTGTGATCGTCTCAACGACACACCAAGGAAATACGATGGAGCCCCTACCCTGAACCCAACAAGAGTCGCACTTCAACTATCGCTCACAGGAAATTAAGGTTAACTGGTCACTAAAGCCAAGGCGGGGATTGATTTGTTGGTTTTAATCTTTTCTAGATAGGCGGCCTCTACATTGGCCATTGCGTGGCGCGCGTGCTGTAACATGAGCTCGCTTGCTTTTCTGCCATCGCCTAAGATTATCGTCTCAAAGATTTCTTTGTGTTGTTTTTGGCCATCTTCAATGGTCAAGACCAAGTGGTTTGTCCCTGCGATATTGGTCGGAAACGCGCTTGGGTGTGCGAATGGATAGCGATAGCTTCTTAGAACTTCGGATCGTATCAATTGGCTGCTTGCCAAGGCTGCAAACTCTTCATGGACGATGGTATTGAGTTCACCGTATTTTACACGGTCTTTTGTAAGTACTGTCTTGTCGATTTTGTTTAAAGTTTCCTGAAGTCGTTCCAAACGTGAGGGTTCGATGCCGTGTTCGACGGCATAGCGCACAGCTGCCCCTTCGAGGTGTCCGCGAATCTCAATTGAATCTAGGACGTCGATTAAAGTGAACGATGCCGCAGAGAAACCACCAGGGTTTCGAACGACAAGCCCTTCTTGTTCTAATTGCAACAAAGCTTCGCGTAGCGGTGTTCGTGAAATGCTGAGTTTTTCTGCAAGCTTGCCTTCGGTTAGCTTTTCGCCAGCCATCAATTTTCCATCAATGATCCATCCACGCAATGTTTCCAGAGCGATTCGCCAATGAGGGGTGTTCTTGGTGATCTTTTTCATACCTTGAATTTACTCAAACTGGCTTGGGTATGCAATAAAGTTATCTGTGAACATATTCTTCATAAATGAGTACTTTATTTTTAAAATTGTATACATTATAGGTGTTGAAATGAGAATTAGCTGGGGTGGAATCTTTAATAATGATAAATGACGTCGCACATTTGGGTCATGTTGAGCTGTTGACAGACCGTTTTGAAGAAAGCCTTGATTTTTTTGTACGTGTATATGGCTTGACCGAAACAGGTCGAGATGCCGATAGCGTGTATTTACGGGCATACGACGACTACGAATATCATTCCTTAAAGTTAACGCGCGCAGATACGACCGGTGTTGCACATATTGGGTACCGGTGTGCTTCGGCGGAAGCTTTGGCGCGACGTGTTGCGGCGATTGAAGCGTCAGATTATAAAATTCACGGGTGGACTGAGGGCGATCTAGGGCATGGGTCTGCGTTTCGGTTTGAAGACCCATTTGGTCATGTTTTTGAAGTGTATTGGCAAACCAATCGCTATGAGCCGCCAGAATCTGAAAAACCAGCTCTTAAAAACCTAGCTCAGCGATATCATGGGCGGGGGTGTTGCCCACGTCGTATTGACCACATTAATTTGCTATCTGATGATGTTACGGCCTTTAGAGAATTCATGATTACCTGCCTTGGCAGTATGGTTACCGAGCAAATTCAGCTGGATAATGGACGTCTTGGTGGGTGCTGGTTTACAGTAAATAATAAGACGTATGACTTGGCGTGCACAGAAGAACACGGGGGCGGCCATGGACGGCTTCACCATGTTACTTATGCAACGGATACGCGCGAAGAAATTTTACGCGCAGCCGATATATTTCTCGAAAATGGCATTCATATTGAAACGGGTCCGCACAAACATGCGGTGCAGGGCACGTTTTTCTATATGTCTGGGAACCTGCGGGAAACCGCGTGGAGCTGGCAAATGCTGGATCCAGACTAATCCTTGATCCCGATTGGCAACCTGTTGTTTGGACGGAAACCGATCGGAAAAAGGGACAAGCATGGGGTCTCAAGACAATTGAGACATTCCATACGCACGGGACACCCCCAAAAACATAGATGGGTAAGGCTCACATTGGGGTGACCTTAATTTTCAAGTATCAAACTGGGAGAAATACATGAATAGTTTTTTAAAAAGCGCTGTGGCGGTCACAGCTCTTGTCGTTGCGGGTACTGCGGGTGTTGCGCAAGAGGTAACACTTCGGGTGCATCACTTTATGGGGCAAAAAGCACCTTTGCATTCTAAGTTTTTAGTTCCGTTTGCTGAAAACGTTGCAAAAGCTTCTGATGGGCGCATTAAGATCGAAATCTTTGATTCAATGTCTCGTGGGGGGGCGCCTTCGGGGTTATTTGATCGTGCCGTTGATGGTGCTGATGAAATGGTTCTGACATTACCTGGCTACACGGCTGGTCGTTTTGGTCATACGGAAGTTTTTGAGTTGCCCTTTATCATGAGCGATTCAGTTGCGACATCTAAAGCTTATTGGGATTTGATCGAGTCAGATTTACAAAAAGGTGAATTGCAAGATGTTAAAGTTTTGGCGGGTTGGGTTCATGGGCCAGGTTTGATCCATTCGAAGAAACCAATTAACAAGTTGGAAGACGTTAAAGGTATGGAGCTGCGTGGACCAACGCGTCTTGTGACGGATTTCTTGGGTGAAATTGGAGCTTCTCCAGTTGGTATGCCATTGCCAAAAATCCCAGAAAACCTATCAAAAGGCGTGATCAGTGGCGCGACGCTTCCTTGGGAAGTTACGCCGTCCATCAAACTTGCAGAGTTCGTGAAAAACCACACTGAATTTGCGGGTTCTCAGGCTTTGTATACCTCTGCGTTTATTTTGGCGATGAATTGGGATGCCTATAATGAGATGCCTGCAGACTTACAGAAAATTTTAGACGATCAAACTGGTAAAGCTCTTTCTCAGTTTGCAGGCGAAGTCATGGTTGGTGCCGATGCATTTGGTAAATCTGTAGCCAAAGACAACAACATTATCACTTTGCCACAAGAAGAAGTTGATCGTTGGGTTGCGGCTTCACAACCTGTCTATGACAGATGGATTGAGCGGGCATCTGAAAAAGGTTTCGATGGTACTGCTGCAATCGCACAGGCAAAAGAACTGATTGATGCAAATCGGTAAACGATGAACGCTTCGGGTATTTATTTACCCGGAGCACTTACGTAGGAGGGGTAAAAATGTCATTTTTTGAGCGCACAGATAACTTTGTTGCACGCTTCAGCGCTGGTGTTGCCATTACAGGTGGGCTGGGGCTGTTCTTTGCAATTATTGTCACATGCACGAGTATTATTTTAAAAGTAACACGACGTGTTTTGGATGCTACATTAGGGAATGTGTACAACAGTGATACGTGGAGCTTTATCCGACCAATTCTAGGGGAAGAAGAGTTGGTGCAATACGGTGTTGGGTTTGCACTATTCGCAGCACTTCCATGGATTATGTATAAAAAAGGTCATGTGAAAATCGATCTTTTTGAAGCGTTTTTCAGCACTTCATTTAACCGAGTGTTGAATTTACTCGGCGATGTAGCATTTGCAATCATCGCTTATCTGATCTTATCTCGCCAATGGTTTGAAGTATTTCGCAAAGCGCGCCGTAATGAAAATTCGTTACTAGAGACTGCGCTTGCCGATCCTGCTTTAGCCCTAGACCGATTAAAAGATGCGACCGAAAGCCAAATATTAGGTATAAAAACATGGCCTCTTTATGTGGTCGCTGAGACCTGCATTTTATTGTTTTTAATTGTCGCATTGTTTTGCGTTTTCCGTTCTGCACGTGAGCTTTTTGCGGGCACACCCACAAAGGAGACGTCTCAATGATTGACGCCATCAATTCTATATTTACACCGTTTCAAATCGGTCTACTTTCGTTTCCTGTACTCCTAATCGTTATTGCGCTTCGCATTCCATTGGCAGCCACAATGTTTATGATTGGCTTGATTGGAACATATCTAATCGAAGGCAACATGCGTGCGATTGATTCAGCTTTGCGGGCGTTTACGTTTTCAACTTTGACCAGTTATTCGCTGTCAATCATTCCGTTGTTCTTGTTAATGAGTGAATTTGCGGTGCGTGGGGGCATGTCGTCGTCCTTGTTTAAGGCCGCAGAAGCATGGCTTGGACATTACCGTGGCGGGCTTGCAATGGCGTCAATCGGTGCGTCGGCTGGCTTTGGCGCTGTATGTGGTTCATCGCTTGCAACAGCATCTTCAATGGGCCAGGTGGCTTTACCCGAATTGAAACGTGCGGGGTATTCGGGGGCTCTTTCTACAGGTGCTTTGGCCGCTGGGGGGACACTTGGTATTCTAATCCCGCCGTCTGTGGTTCTGGTCGTCTATGCCATTCTAGCCGAGGAAAATATTGAGAAATTATTTACGGCCGCCTTTGTACCAGGCATTATTGCGATGCTCGGATATATGCTAACGGTTTCCATCTATACGCGTTTTGTGCCTGGTTCTGGTAACCCGCTTCCGCGTGTGAATTTTGCCCGCCGTATAAGGCTATTGATAGACATCTGGCCTGTGATGGTCATTTTTGGTCTGGTTATTGGCGGTATTTATACGGGCGTATTTAGCCCAACTGCCGCTGCCGCTGTTGGTGCTGCCGGTACTGCAATTGTAGCCTATTTAGCGAAGGGTCTGAGCTGGGCCGCTGTGCGAGAATCTTTGCTTGCGACGAGTAAAACGTCAGCAATGATTTTCTTCATTATCCTAGCTGCGGGTGTCTTCAACTCATTCCTATCAGGTGCTAAAGTTCCGCAAACACTTGCCGCTTACTTTGTTGATACAGATATCAGCCCTTGGTTTATTCTAATCGGGATGTTGTTGCTATATTTGGTTCTAGGGATGGTTATGGACTCTTTAGCTATGATTTTCTTAACGGTGCCGATTTTCGTGCCAATTATTACGGGGTTGGACTTTGGTATACCTTCAAACGAAGTTGGGATTTGGTTTGGGATACTGGTGCTGATGGCTGCTGAAATCGGGCTGATTACACCGCCTGTTGGTATGAACCTTTTTGTAATCAATGCTATGTCTAAGGAAGTTAAGATTGGTGAAACATATCGCGGCGCAATTCCTTTTGTGATCTCTGATATTGTTCGGATTGCAATTTTAGTCGCATTCCCGTCAATCACGATGTTTTTGGTACGGTTGTTTTATTAAGGTGACGTCGGGGGGCAATTTGTCCCCCGTTTTTATCGATACAATTCTTGATTAAGTATTTGGCACTTAACTCACTTGATAACAGAGGTTTTCTTGTAAATTATCTCCATAAACCTTTTTTGTATCGTAGTGGGCTGCCAATCCTTAAGGATAGAAAACCCGATTGAGCGAGGGCGATCCTGTAGATTAATCGAGTGTTCTTTCATAGTGCCCAAGCGGGCTTCTTCTTTTGCTTGGCTACTTGAAAGAACTGCCAGCCGATCTTTCGATTTTAGCAACCCGCGCAATAAAATAAGCGAGCTTGTTTCAATCAGTTTTTCGGGTGAAGTCATACCTTTATTTTGGAAGAACTGATCAAAATAGGTGCGTGTTGGGGTTCCAACTTTAGGAACAATCCACGTTTTTTGTTGCAAAATTTCAAAGCTAGACTTTGATAAAGTACCGTAGAAATCTGGATGGGAAAAAACGCCAAGATGATCCTCAAACAATTTGATTTGTTTGATGTCGTTGGATGGGTTCGGATCGCGCATCGCGCCAATGATTATATCTAAATCCCCGAAACGCAGGCCAGTTAACAGGTCGTCATATGGACCATCAACCACGCCGATTTTTGCCTCTGGAAATTCATTTAAAAGTAAATCTATTGCATCAGGTAAAATTCGGCTTCGTGACAAAGGTAGGGAGCCAATCATTAAGCGACCATTATGAATTCCCTTTGCCGATAAAATCTCTTCTATGCCTTTATCTAATTCTCTAAACATTAATTTTGCGGCACGCCTAACATGCTGCGCCGCCGTCGTTAAACCTGTGCCGCGCGAACGTTTGGTATAAAGCGAAAAGCCCAAAATATGTTCCAATTCCTTTGCGGTTCGTAAAAGTGAAGGCTGAGATGTCCCATTAGCACCCGCTGCCATTGCGTAGCTGCCCTGATTGCCAATCGCAATTAATGTTTTAAGCTGCGTTGTCGTGATATTTGTAATAATACCGTCGAATCGTCCGTTTTTAGATGATTTTATAGCTAAATTGATCCCTTCAGCCAAAATATCTAAGGCTTTTTTGACTCGCTTAAGAAAAATAAATCCGTGGTCACTTGGAAGCATTCCTTTGCTACTGCGAAAGAAAAGGACGGAATCTAGCCCAAGTTCCAGTTTGGATATTGCATGCGTAACGGCTGGCTGAGACAAGTTAACCGCCACCGACGCCTTTGTAATACTTCCCCCATCACAGACTTCTATATAGGCGTGTAGATGACGTAAATTAAAGTTTTTTCCCGAAAGCATATAGTACCATCCATATCATTTATTGATATTAAAACCCCTAAATTGAAATAGCAAGTCGGCAGATATTCTTGCATCCTTATGACGGGATGTTCGCAGGTTCTATGCCAAGATTAGAACTCGCACCCACATAAAACTGAATGAAATTTGGGAGAGAATACATGCGTTATATTAAGATGATTGCCGCATTAATGACGGGGGCTGCAATGTTTACTGTTGCGGCTCAAGCGACAGCTGAAAGCTTTGAAGGAAAAGCATCTGGGATTACGGTTGATTATGAAATCGACTTGCCAGAGGGTTATGAAAACAGCGATAAAACCTACCCTGTAATCTACGTTTTGCACAGCTGGGGACGTACACATAACACACAGTTTAAATGTACAGTGACCGAAAGATGTGACGATAATAATGGGTCGGCTAAAAAATTCATGCAAGAGGCCGTTGCCGCAGGTAAAATGGAACCAAGTATCCTTGTTTACCCGAACGGAATGAAGTCATCATTCTTTGCAGATAGTTTCGATGGCAAAAAACCAATCGAGACCAGCATTATCAGTGACCTGATCCCGCATGTTGATACAACGTATCGCACCAAACCTGGACGGGCTAATAGAGCCGTTATGGGGCTTCGGTTGGGCGGTTATGGCGCGGCACTTTACGGGCTAAAGCATCCCGATAAATTTGCGGCAGCGGTTTCTGTCGCGGGTGCTTTGCATGATTGGTATACCTGTATCCACCCAGATGAAAAAATGCCATCTTGTATGACTGATATGTTTAACGGCAACTACTCTTATTATCTAGATTCATCCCCTTGGCATCACGCCGCGACAAATACGGCTGCTATTAAGAATTATGGCATTGGTATTCGTTTGACGATGGGTGACGATGATGAGTTGAAAATGCGTGCCGAAACATTAGGTAAGCATCTGACAACGCTAGGCATTCCATACGAGTTTGAACAAGTTCTGGCCTGTACAGCTGGTAAAGGACCTAATCGTCCTGGACGCAATTTCAACTGTATCCAAGAAAAAAGCGAAGTTTCTGCTTTTGAATACATCGGTACGCAGATGAAAAAAGCTAACGAAATGTAGTTGGGTTATTCGGGTTATCCAGCGAAGATGGATAACCCGATGTGTTTTTAGCTTTCGAACACATCCACCGCATAGCGCCTGTCGCTCGCACAATAAAACCAGAGGACGGCCTGAACCCGACGGAGGCTTGCGACACCAGTGCGTTACATTTGGCCACGTGCAACGATAGCACTCTGACACACTATTTAGGGGCGCAAGCGCCGACTATGGCGGCGTTCGGTTGCTTCCTCACAACCCAAAACTTATTGAAGTACTTGCTACCGCAGAAATCGCCATGGCCGAAAACCGCGACCTGTTACAAGCGCTGGCATGACACCCTTTACCTGAGTGCCATTACAGGCTGTCTATAATAATTCACGATCGCCGAATTGCCCGCCACGGTGGTGCGGCAGGAATACGTGACACCACATTACTCGAAGCCGCCTGTGACCTACCGCGCAACAAGCGCGAATATGATCAAGCGGATCTATTTCAGTGCGCCGCAGCTTATGGCTTTGGCATTTGCAAAGCTCATGCCTTTGTAAGGGCTGGATGTCCATCGCCACAGCAAGCTCAACAAGTTCGATAACGTCCAACCTTCGTTCTCCAGTTTCAATTTTTGCGATATAAGATTGTGGGCGGCCCAGCCGATCTGCCAACTCTTGTTGAGTCAGTTTCAGAGAGCTTCTAACCTCAATGGGGGATCGCATCAGAGCTAAGCGCCCTACCGTTGTGATGCCCTTCACGGGATGTCTTGATGCCGAACGCGGGATAGATCAGTTATCATCTTACGTACAAGCAGGCAAAACTGTATTCGCGTTAGATATGCTCGGCAACGCCGAGCTATCCAAATCTGTTAGGTGCTCCCTGCCCGTCTTTGATACCGCGCTGTCACGTGAAAAGCATTTCAGTCTGTTCACTGAACCAGCGCGTAGGTTGACCACCGAGCTGCTGTCAGAAAACCAAGATCCTTATGGAATTAAAGAAGGCCCAGTGGGACAACTGTTCGATCTTGCTACGGATGCACGGGGAGCGGTTCTCCAAGCTCGGTATTGTGGTTCCAAACATAAACCAGCACCAGCATTCTCACCTGGGCATAGGTACGAGCTATTGTCAGATATTGCGCTATGAGATGGCTCATCGCGCTTACGTGTTTCATCCTAGCGGTCGGCGGCATTTTTCTCTTCATGCGCGATAATTCACCCTCTGCCGCAAACATCGAAGAAGGCTATCGCAACCTTGTTGAGGTAAACCTCACCAAAGCCGTGAAGGATTTTGGCTCTGAAGGGCAAATGCCGCCAATCCTGCTTGGGATGATTAAAACCACGGCGCGTATTGATGGCGAACGCTGCGAGAAAAACTCAAACACCGCCTTAAACAAACCTAGCGCCCGCCTGCGGGCAACTGAGTCTTTGTGCCTCCCAAACCCGAAGCCTCTGCCACAGAAAGCTCTTGCTGTCTGCATTCAATTACAAAACTTGAATCGAGACAGATATGACCCATTGGTACACGGCAGACACCCACTTCGGACACGAGAACGTCATTCTCTTTTGCGGACGGCCGTTTCGACATGCCACACAAATGGACGACGTGTTGTTAGAAAACCTTCACTCAAGAGTCGGTGTAGAGGATGATCTCTGGATACTGGGTGACTTTGCATTTGGGCCAAACGCCAAAGACCCGGAATATCTCAACATGCTCTTTGGTCAGCTTCCCGGAGCCCGCAACCATTTGATTGTCGGCAACCATGACTTGAAACCGACGCTTGCCCTCCCGTGGGAAAGTGTCTCACACCTTGCCGAGGTCAGGGATGGGCCGAAGAAGCAAGCCCACACGCTTTGCCACTACCCTATGATCACGTGGAACCACGCACGGCGCGGTGCACTTCAAATGTTTGGCTATGTTCACAATAAGTGGTATGGCTCTCGTAACAGCGTGAATGTTGGTGTCGATCTGTGGGGCTTCATGCCGATCACCTTTAAGGACGTTGCACAAAGGCCGAAGACYCTATTCGTGAACACGCATTGGTCGGACGTTGAGCCTGGGTTGGAACTATCATGAACATGGTTCCCGTAACGTATTTTCGACGTCATGTCGCCGAAGTCTTAGAAGCCGCACAAACGCAACCCGTACACATCACTCGTTATGGTAAGCCACGTTTGTTGTTGTGCCGATAGCCCTGCACGAAAGCCTGACAGCTCATTGACCTCGATCACACTCTGCGCTCCAACGGACGATGYCGATCCCAATGGCTCAACCACCAGCTGGCAAAGCATTCGGTAATCCATGCGACAGCCAGAAAGACGGGAAACAATGGATCGAAAAGTATAAGTTTCCAAGGCTTATGCGGAAGTAGGTAGCTTTTTAACCAGCTAGTGAAACTGGTGGTTGATGTGGCCTTAGTTTACCCCAGTTTCTAGGATGGCCACTCTTCGCGAAACCCGCCCGACATCGCCAATCATTGGGTAGGAGAGGACGGAGTTTGCAGTCACTTACCGCTGTGTTACCTGTACCATATGGCCCTACTCGTTTACAATATCGTCAAGGCACGGTCAAAACTAAACCGATCACTTGAAGGCGATGAGCGCGGACTGATGCAATCGCTCAGAAATTTCTATGCAGGCGGCGTCAAAAAACCCACCGCGCAATCGGAAAAACCCTACTTGCGGATTGTATTGTCGGCCTCCCCCGAACACTTCCGGCCCGATGATCCAGAGGCAGTCGGCATATGGAACGAAGATTGTCTGGATGCTTGGATCGAAGCCAGCATGAACCAGCTCCGGCAAGAACACGGCGCTGATCTGGTCTTTGCCGAACTGCACTTGGACGAAAACACGCCGCACATTCATGCGGTAGTCGCCCCGACCTATCTCAGGAAAGCACGTGTGCCTGGGAAACAGAAACGCGCCTAAACCATCGACCAATTTAAAGAACGGCAAGCCGTGCCCCGGGCTTCTGAAGGCGTCCGAACTGTTGGCCGCGTTTCACACACAACACTTTCCAAGCAAGACAAAGCTGCAGCTGATCTCGCGAAAATGATGGGTTGGATTGAGCGTGGGGTACAAAACCTGTCCGTTTCCATCGATCTAGTTCAGGCTGACACATACGACACGGAACTGTCCTCGGAAGACATGCCAGACCGACCAAAGGCATTTGAAGTCCTCAAAGGCGCCAGCCCCGACAAGCGCCCGACTCTGGGATCCCAGGCAAAATTCTGGGCACTAAACTTCTCTGATGGGTCAGGTCCAGCGCCCTTGCCTGAAAAAATACGCAACACCCTGACCAAAGCCTTTGACCGAGTGGCCTCGTGGGCGTCTGAAGTTCGTCAGGGGCGCAGTAACGCGGAAAAGGCCTCAAACGTGGCTGAGGCTCTCATAACCTCTACAGAGATTAACGCCGAGCGCGTCATGAAGGAAGCGCGTGAGAGGGGCTCAAAAGATGCTGTTATTCAAGGTTGGCGCTCATTTGCTGAATTGATGAAGAAAAAGATCAGGCTGAACTTCGGTGATGATGGCTATCAGCAGGTCGCCGACTCCGTGAATGAAATTTGGAAAACGCATGACGACAATCCCAACCGACCTTTACCAAAACTAGAACCCGTCAGTTCCAGTCCATCTGGTCCCTGATTTTTACTCTCCTCAAGTACAACAGATCGACCGAGCGAAGATGGACTGTTATCACATTTGAGCGATAAGCTAGTAGCTGGCTAGAGACCAGGAAAATCAAAACCCAAGACGTCCCAGAAAATCCGAAGCGAAAAACCGCTCCAAAGCTCAATCCAAATCCCTATCACCGGGGATGTGCCTGACCTTCTTATGGTTCACTTTAAACCCCTCTCGAGCAATCATCACATGGATGCGGGAATATCCAAACCTGCGGCGTTCTCGCAAAACGCGCTTGATGGCGTCGCGCAAGTGAACATGGTCAGTTCGTCGCGACTGGTATCACACCAACGATTTATCGACCTGCAAGACATCGCATGCCCGCCGCTGGCTCACTCCATGCACTTCGCACAGATGAACCACTGCATTCCGCTTTGCCACAGGGGTGGGCGCTACCTTCAACTGCGATTCGTATAGAAACCAATGGGTTATCTAATGAGGAGATCGTGCCATGGGAGCCGTTCATACACAACTGAGTATCACAGAACGACGCAAAATAGAACGCTGGAGACACGCGAAGGCCCCTATCGACGAGATGGCGCGCGTGTTGAACCGCTCGAGATCAACAATATTCCGTGAACTGAAACGAAAACATTTCTCAGATGAAAGTATGCCAAAGTACGCTGGTTACTACGGTGCGGCAGCGCATCTGATGTCCGCCAACCAGCGTGCGCGCCAGCGAAATCTCATCAAGTACAAAGGCCTGTGCAATTCCGTTATTGCGCGCCTTAAGAACGGTTGAACGCCTGAACAAATCGGCAATCGGATAATCTATGAAGATGCCAGGCCACGCGTATGCCAAGAAACGATTTATCGCTACATCTATTCCAAAGAAGGCATACCTGATGAGTCGTGGTGGTATTTGCCTTTACACAGAAAAAACCGAATGCCACGCCGTGCCCGTAAGTGCCTGCCCTCGAAATTGGATCGAGATGTCAGGATCTTGTTCCGCCCAGAGGGGGAAAGATTATAAAAGCGATCAAAGACCTGCCCCCACGCCAGACGCTGGTTGCCACGCAACCGAAACATACGGGCGATGTCAGATCACGATATCAAACAGATCTGCGACCACTCAACAACACACCCCGAAAAGATGTTGGAGGAAATGAGCCGGTCGCCCTATCCTTCAAGGCAATAGGAATCGCACTTCAACTATCGCTCACAAGACACATCGCTAACTCCCTACTACTCAAATTATAGGTACATTAATGTGCCTTCTTCACAGGTTTAAGAAGCCCAATTATAGATCAAAGTTAAATTTGAACATCTGTAATGGGAGGCACTATGTACAAATCAATAAGCCTAGAAGGTAAAGTCGCGGTTGTTACTGGCGGCGCTGGTGGCATTGGCATCGAGACTTTAAAGATGATGGTCGGGCGCGGCGCGAAAGTCGCGGTTGTCGATATTGACCAGCAACGCGCTGAGCAAGCCGTTCACACATTGGGTGGCGATGTCCACGCGATTGCCGTGCAAGTCGATCTTGCAGATGAGCAATCCATTATCGAGATGACTAAAAAAGTTATCGGACATTATGGCCGCCTAGATATTCTTAATAATAATGCCGCCGCTTTATCCCCTGAAATGGCGGGTAAGGATAATGATGTAGAGCATATGGAAAGCTGGCTTTGGGACAAATCATACGCCGTGAACGTACGCGGCGCGATGCTGGTGATCCGCGAATTCATGCCTGAATTGGTCAAATCTAAGGGCAATATCGTCAACACGGTGTCTAACTTGGCCTTGCAAGGCCATATCATTCAACTGGCTTACAGTTCTTCCAAAGCCGCGCTTATTCAATTGACCCGTTCCGTTGCCGCATCCCATGGGCGCAAAGGCGTGCGCTGTAATGCAGTAGCACCCGGCATGACGATGACCCCCGCGCTAAAGGAAGCCTTTCCCGAACATATCCGTTTAATGGTTGAGGCAGAAACTCTGCGCGATCAATTGGGTGAGCCACAAGATATCGCCGAAGCTATTGCGTGGCTTGCATCAGATGCCGCACGTAATGTGACGGGGCAAGTTTTGACGGCAGACGGCGGGCTTGCAAGTCATGTCCCTGGTTTTGGGCCGTTTTCAAATATGATCAATGACACTGGAGAAGTATAATGAGCAATTATGACATTGTTGCATTAGGCGCAGGCCATAATGGATTGGTGGCGGCCGCCTATATGGCGAAAGCTGGTAAAAAAGTTTTGGTTCTTGAACGTAAACCACATTACGGGGGGGGTGTTTCTACCCGTGAGCTGACCTTGCCAGGGTATCGCCACGATGAGCATTCAAACGTTCATATCATGATCCAAGGTAACCCGATGTTGCGCGATGATGAATTGGGTTTGCTGTCAAAATTTGGTCTGGTGTATAATTACCCAGAACTTCCCCATGCGACAATCTTTGAGGATGGCCGTACGATCCTATCCTATAAAGACTTGGATAAAACCTGTGAAGGTATTGCTGAATTTTCCCCAAAAGATGCCGAAGCTTACCGCAAATTTGTAAAAACCAGTCAGTCTATCTTGCCGATGTTTATGGCAGGACTGTATCAGCCGCCGTTCCCAATGGGCGCGTTCATGGCGATGATGGATCAGTCCGAAGAAGGCCGTTTCATTCTTGATATCATGTCCAGATCGGCTTTGGATGTTGTGAATATGTATTTCGAAAGCGATTTGCTGAAAATTCATATTGTCCGTCTGGTCACTGAAAACTTGCAAATGCCTGATGAGCTTGGCACCGGTATGGGYGCGTTTTTAATGCCTGGTATCATCCACACTTACGGCGTGTCCCAGCCCGTTGGCGGGTCTGGCGCTTTGTCCGATTCCTTAGTGCGTTGTATTGAGCATTACGGCGGTGAAGTCCGTTGTAATTCTGAAGTCAAAAAGGTCATCACATCAGGGGGTCGCGCGACAGGTCTAGAACTTATCGATGGCGAAACCTTCATGGCAAAAGATGCTGTTATTGGCGCCATTCACCCACATGTTTTACGCAAGTTTGTCGACGGCGTGCCAGAACCTGTCTTGAAGCGGGCAGAAAATGTAACCCCGTCAACCTTTTCAATTTTACTGACCCATATGGCGCTGAAAAAGAAAGCGCTTTTGAATGTTGGCGGCGATGCCCAAAAAGCGGTTATGACCGAGTTAATGTCTTGCGACACAATAGRCGAAATGCTGCTTGATTATGACCATTTGCGTCGCGGTGCTATCCCGCCAAGACGACTGATTGCAGGCGGCGACAACACCAGTAATGACCCAACCCGCGCACCAGAAGGCGCAGGCGTGTTTTATGGTGTAACTTTTGCACCTTATGATTTGAAAAACGGCGGCCCTGCTGCTTGGGATGACATCAAAGAGGCCGAGGCTGATRRSTSWYTTKMATNNRTKAYCGNWAAGKTNCYWMTCAAATCTGACCGATGATAATATTTTGGCCAGAGTTGTGCGCTCGCCGCTTGACCATGAACGCGACAGCCCAGCCAGTTTTGTCAAAGGTGACATCCACGGTTGTGCGCCGTTTATGTACCAAAGTGTGGGTCACCGCCCAACGCCTGATCTGGGATCATTTACAGTTCCAAATGTTGAGGCTCTTTATCTTGTTGGGCCCTTTATGCATCCGGGCGGCGGCGTTTTTGGCGCGGGTCGTGCCACCGCCATTCAGATGATGGATGACATGGACATTGACTATGACAAAGTTTTTGCAGGAGATGTAAAATGACCAAAGCGAAGCAAAAGAAAAACACAGCGATGGTGTATGATGGTCAAGGTAATGAGTTGATGACCATCAGAAAGCTGGAACAAGACGGTAATGATTTGGTCATCACTGGCAAGATTTTCGGGGCGATGCCAATGAAGGCACGCCTTAAACCGAAAGACGCCAGAGCTGCCGTTAAAATCATGGGCTTTAAGACGATTTTCTTTTTGATAACGTTTTTGTTCCGTCCTTCAAAATAGCGCGCGTTTATTGCAACAGTCAGCTCCTGCTAAGTCCATGGGCTGACTGTTGCATTTAAGCGTCCTTTATTTGAGCGCGGTTAACGGCATGATGTATGCTTGAAATAATAGCCTAGCTACTATATTTAGCCATACGACCAATCAAATAAAAGACGGCAAACATATAAGGAAACATTATGAAATTAATGACATTAAAAAATGGAACGCCAGATGGTTGTTTGCACATTGTAAGCAAAGACCTGAGCCGCGTGACACCTGCTAAAGCCGCACAAACAATGCAGAATGCTTTAGACAATTGGGTAACAATTGAAGCCGATCTTATTGCTGAATATGATGCGTTAAACACATCGAGCGATGGGGCTCCTTATGATGCTGCGCAAGCAATGGCACCGCTGCCACGTGCGTGGCAATGGTTAGATGGCTCGGCTTTTGACAGCCACGGCGATCTAATGGACATCGTTTTTGGCCTTGAGAAAAAGGATTTGAAGGGCCGCCCGCTGATGTATCAAGGCGTTTCAGATTGCTTCTTTGGTGCTCAAGATGACATCCCGATGGTCACCGAAGATGATTTCATTGATTTCGAAGGTGAATTTGGCGTTATTGTTGACGAAGTTCCGCTAAACGCAGACGTTAAAACGGCTAAACAACATATCCGTTTAATTGTTCAAATTAATGACTGGTCTTTGCGCCGTCTGGCACCGATTGAAATGAAAACAGGCTTTGGTTGGATTCAAGCGAAACCGCCGTGTTCTGTTGCCCCTGTTGCCGTTACCCCTGATGAATTGGGCGCGGCATGGCGTGATGCAAGGGTTGATCTGCCCTTGAATGTGAAATGGAACGGCAAACAATTTGGTGCCGCATCTGGCTATGCGATGAGTTCAGGCTTTGATGATCTTGTGGCCCATGCCGCCTATTCTAGACGCCTCGTGCCAGGTACGGTCATTGGGTCTGGCACCGTATCAAATGAAAACTACCGCGAAATTGGATCTTCTTGTATCGCAGAAAAACGCGGCATTGAATTGCTTGATCTAGGCGCACCTAAAACAAACTTTATGTCCTTTGGGGACCGCGTTGAAATGGAAGCAAAACTTGCGGATGGCACGCCTCTATTTGGCAAAATTGATCAAAAAGTTTTCAAAGCATAACAACCGATATTTTAGGGGTTCATGCGACAAAAGCCTACCTAGGAATATGCCTTAGGTAGGCTTTTTATTCAGCCCRTTGATAATCAAAATATTCCAGAAACGACACGGCCACCAAAAGCCAGCCACCTTATTAAGTGTTGACGAAACTTGCGTCTCAGATCACACATAGATATTCTTATACTAACCGCTCTTTAAGTCTCTTGGATTATAAGCGCATCAATATATTTTTAGGACGACTTACCAAAGATGCATGAAAATCCGCTGATGAAAAGCAAAAACCTAATCATCGCCGTTGCTGTGTTCAGTGCTTTTGTAAACTTGCTAATGCTGACAGGGCCTTTATTCATGCTACAGGTCTATGACCGCGTACTAGGATCACGGTCGGTTGAGACCCTAACAGGTCTCTTTATACTGGTAGTTTTGCTCTATAGCCTAATGGGTGTGCTGGATTATGCCCGTGGTCGTGTGATGGCGCGGGTCGGTGCGAAAGTGCAATCTGCATTTGATGCCCCTGTTTTTAACGCTGTGCTAAAACAATCTGTCCACGAAGAATTTCGCGCCCAACCCGCCCGTGGCCTACGCGATATCGAAGCGGTTCAAGCCTTGCTCACCAGCCCCGTCGCAATGGCCGTGTTTGACATCCCTTGGACGCCTTTGTTTATCGCCGCAATTTTTATCTTTCATCCAAGCTTGGGTTGGTTAGCTGTTTTTGGTGGCTTAGCCTTATTGGCAACCGCCGTCCTAAATCAATTTTTGACCCGCAAACGTGTTGAACAAAGCCAGATCACATCGGCGAAATCACATAGATTAGCAGAAGATGCCCGCCAAGCCGCTGAAATCATAAATTCCCAAGGAATGCGCAAGGCAATAACACAGCGCTGGAAAACGATCCGCAATGAGAGCTTGCAAGCCGCCATTCATACCAGCGATTTCGTAGGCATTTTTACCTCTTTTACAAAGTCATTCCGACTGTTGCTACAATCCGCCATGCTGGCTGTCGGGGCTTATTATGTGTTGCAAAACGAGTTGAGCGCAGGTGCCATGATTGCAGGTTCTATTCTCATGGGCCGCGCCCTTGCCCCTATTGAGATAGCGATTGGCCAATGGCCCAATGTGTTGCGCGCCCGTTCTGGCTGGCAGCAAATTCAAAAAATCATTGGCGCTATACCAGAGACCCCAACCGTGATGCACCGGTCAAAACCCAAGGCGCATTTGGTTGTTAAAAATTTGGTTATCGTTCCAGCAGGACAACGCAAACCTACGCTTGCGGGATTATCTTTTGAAGTCAAACCAGGCGAAGCTTTGGGTGTTTTAGGCAAATCGGGATCAGGAAAATCAACACTGGCACGGGCTTTGATTGGCCTGACACCCCCCGCCAGTGGTGAAATCCGTCTTGATGGCGAAGCACTGGCAAATTATGACCCCGATATTTTGGGCACATATATTGGATATTTACCGCAATCGGTCACATTATTTGACGCCACAATCGCGCAAAACATTGCCCGTATGGCCGAACAGCCCGACGCCGAACAAGTCAAAAAAGCCGTGATAATGGTACAGGCTGACCGCTTGGTTAAATCATTGCCCGACAGCTTTGATACAGTCATTCATAACGGCACGGGGCGACTGTCAGGCGGCGAAAAACAACGCATTGGATTAGCCCGCGCCCTTTACGGAGAGCCTGCCTTATTGGTTTTAGATGAACCTAACGCAGCGCTGGATTCTGAAGGCTCCATTGCGCTTAATCTGGCAATCAAAAAACTTAAAGCCCAAGGTCACGCCGTTGTTTTGATGACCCACAGACCAACCGCCATACAAGAATGCGACAAGCTTTTATATATCGATGCGGGGCGACAACAGGCCTACGGCCCCCGCGATGACGTTTTAAAATCCATCGTGAAAAACGCCAAGGATGTAAATACTGCAATCAAGCAAGGTTCTGACACATGACCCCGCAACAAACACCCCTGGAAAATGACTGGTCAGCGCGGCGGCCTTTAACCATTGGGATCAGCGCGCTGATCATTTTGGTTTTAGGCATTGGATGCTGGAGCTATTTCACACAAATTTCTGGCGCTGTTATTGCCCAAGGCGTGATTCAAGTTGAGGCAAACCGACAAGTTATTCAACATCCCAAAGGCGGTGTTGTTGGTGTAATTAATGTCAAAGATGGCGATAACGTAGAGCAAGGCGATATTCTTTTACGCCTTGATGACAGCTATATCAAAGCTGAATTATCCATCATTGAAAGCCAGTATTTTGAATTATTAGCCCGCCAAGACCGCCTAGAGACTGAACGCGATGCTCTGACCAAGATTGTCTTTAATCCAGCGGTTATCAGCAAAGCACAAGAAGATGCAGATGTTAAATCGTTGCTCGAGGGACAGCGCAATTTGTTTAATGCACGGGTTATATCCATGCACGATCAAGAAAACCAAATTAGCGAACAAAAATCGCAAATTGCCAACCAGATACTTGGTATTGATGCACAGCTCGCCGCCAGCCGAACCCAAAGCCAATTAATCGAAGAAGAACGCACCGACACCCAAGCCCTGCTTGATAAAGGCTTGGCGCAAGCATCGCGTGTTTTGGCCTTGCGGCGTGAAGAGGCGCGGATCAACGGGCAGGTCGGCAGTTTGCAGGCAGATTTAGGGCGGCTAAACGCCAATATCAACACGCTTAACATCAATCTTTTACAGCTTAAAAACACCCGCCGCGAAGAGGCCATACAATCCTTGCGCGACATTGGGTTTCGCGTCTTAGAATTATCTGAACGCCGTGCATCGCTAATGCAACAACTAAACCGTCTAGATATACGCGCCCCGATGGCTGGCACAATTTACGGCAACCGTATTTTTGCACTGCAATCTGTCGTGCAACCCGCTGAAGCTATGATGTATGTAATCCCCCAAAACCTGCCGCTTTTGGTTTTGGCAAACATCGATACCATTCACATTGATCAGGTTTATGTCGGCCAAGAGGTTGCGTTACGTTTTGCCGCTTTCAGCCAGCGCTCTACCCCTGAAATTCTAGGTAAGGTTATAACGCTCTCCGCAGATGTGTTTACCGATGAAGTGACGGGGCAAAAATTTTATCAAGCAGTTTTGATGCCAAACCCTGATGAACTTAAAAAGCTTGGTGGGTTGGAACTTATYCCAGGCATGCCTGTCGATGTGTTCCTCAAGACAAACGACCGCAGTGCCTTGGCCTATTTTGTAAAACCCGTCACGGATTATTTCACCCGCTCGTTTCGCGAGGACTAAGACCGCGACCCAAAAGCATCTGCTGAACTTTTTGCAAAGCGCCATGTTTTTGGGCATGCAGTTGTACCGCCCAGCCTGTGCCTTTTGCGCGATCCAGCAAGCCCCCGCTGTTATCAGAGCACAGCCAACCACCGTYTATATGCGCGAAATACATCTCATTATTGCGRCGATATAAAAGCCAGCGACAGATTTGGGTGCCTAACTGCTGTGACCCCAAAAAANCCCGCCCATTTGCCGATGCCAGTACCGTATCAGAAAGGTTTTGATTTTTAATAATCCAAGCGCCGCTACTTGGTTGCAACGTCCAGGCCGTTCCAACAAACGGCGGTTTGGTGTTGGGGGCCATTGAAACAGACAAGCTTTGCACAAGCCCATCAAGATACCCTGCAGGGGCATATATGGAAACCGCACAATTGTCAGAAATGCCCAAAGTCCGCGCGCCATCAAAACCGCTGACCGCATGAAGACCCTTATGCAACATCGCGCATCCCTTGTTTTAGGTATGGTTTTGCKGTGGCATAGCGGTGCAATATGCGGGGATATTGACAGCTCTGCRTCAGAACTTTTTGCCAAAATTCAGGACGCGAACTCAGYGATATCTTTTGCCTGTAATGCGTTTGTAACGTCTCAAACTGCGCCACAAATCTTTGCAATTGTGCAAAAAGTTCAGCCGCCGCAGATACCACACGGGTTTGTCGTATCGAATCCCCCCGATCATAGCGCCATGACCCRCCCGCATGGGGGTTATACAACGTAACCCTCTGCGCGTTTATCCCAAGGCTTGTCTCTGGATATAAAAACATGGTGCGCGTCCTATCGGATTTAGGCAGTTGTGAAAACTTGCACTCATACTGTTTAAACCCAGCCAAGATATTCGGGTAATGTGCCGCAAAATCAGGTTCCAAAAAAATCGACATGGCATTTAAGTCTCGCAAGATTGCGCCGTAGACTTCCAAACCGCTATAATCTGAAATTGCCAAATGCGCCTGCGCTCGGTGTAAAAAGAACCTTTGAACATCKGCCGCGTTTTGATCGCCATGGGCAAAATTCAAAATGATACCATGRGCAATCGCCATRTATTCTTGACCATATGAATGACACGCCCGATGCCAGACGGCTAAATTTGCGTTCGAGACCAGATCAAACCCTGCCTCCTTCAGGCGCAAGGAATATTCAATATCATCCCCGCGCAAGAAAAAGGCCAGCGGCAAACCAATCTGTTCAAACGCTGAAAAAGGCAGGCTAAAAAAGATAAAGGTCGCATAATCAAACGATGCCATAGGCGCCATTTCACCCCAAGTTGCAGGATYATCCAAYCGCGCSCCATGGCGTATCAAACTTGGAGCTAACCCTGACATTTTATCGGTCRGATTATCTGCTGTATAGCGCCCCCAAAAGGCACCATCTTCCCAAATTTGCATAGGTTTTTGTTGATCCAAAACAGGCGCYGTAAAAACCACGTCATTTGCACGAAACRCACAAACAGCCCAATGGCGGCGCAATGTTTCCAATGTTAGATCGACATCGTCATCTAAAARAACCACCTCATCAATCTGCACCCCAGCAATGCTTTGCGCCTGAGCGATCAGCCAAATGAGCTGTGACATGTTCCCGCCGCCGCCTAGGTTTTTCCCTTGTAGAACCACCAAATTAAAATGTTTGGAAAGACCTGTAATCTCGGCCCCAAGCCCCTGCCCCTCCGCCCCTGTATCAAGGACAATGAACAAACTATTGCGCAAAAATTGCGCAAAACCGCCGTGCTTGTTTTGATCTTTAAGCCGATCCAAACGCCCCAGTAATGCCCTTAARTTACCGAATGTTCGCACCGCAAAAATCATACGCCCARAGACCTGTTTAGKCGCATAACATGCCCAAGAAACTTTAAGGACTGATGCGCCCATTTCCAATGCCGTCAACRACCAAGATATTTGGCTGCCTTCTGGGATTTGGGCCAAATCAACACGGCGCTCCATGTCCCCATCGGCTAAAACTGGCTCTTCTAAGAGGCAAAACCTATTTCCAGATGCTTCCACACATTCRAGCTTAAGCAAAAAATGCCCCGTCAARYGCGCCGTAAAATACACCGCATCAATCGCCGTGTGCTGTTTGTAAATCTCACAAAACAACAGCTGRCGAAAAGACGCCGCACAAAGCCTTTGCCCTGGCAGTAAATCTATCGGCCAAGATAAATTYTGCGCACTCTGTTCATCTTGCAATTTAAAMAGRTCAAAACGGCGCATATCACCCACACACATATCAGGTTGATGCAGGATCACACGCTGCCCTTGGTCAATCATTGAGCATTGTTGATCCCACGCCCCTAGGTCTTGCGCCAACGCGTTCGTCGTTTGTGTCAGTGTCATTTTTATGCGCCCTGGTCTGATTTAATAAGCACCCTACCCACAAAATATTAATCATCTCTGATTAACGTCAAAGAAACTGACAACTTGGTATAAATCGTAGGATCACAGTTTGCGCACACTTTATTTACATGCAGGGGTTCACCGCACGGCGACGACGGCCATTCAAAATTACCTGGCCCARAACCACAGTCATCTGGTCGATCATGGCGTTTTATTTCCTTATAACACCCCCCGCCATAGCAGATTGTTTCACGACTTACGCACAGGCGCGAAATCTGTCAGCAATGTTGCAAAGGATTTAAAGCGCCGTGCAGACAATAAGCGWGGCACCATCAAAAGCATTATTCTCAGCGATGAAGACCTCTGTTGTCATAAATCCCTAGAGTTTCTGCGCCCATTTCAAGATCACTTTGAAGTCAAATTCATATACGCAATGCGTCGACAAGATCGCTGGTTAGAAAGCTGGTACTTACAAAACATTAAATGGCAGTGGGATCCCGAACTTGCCCATATAACATTCGCAGAATTTTTACAAAAACGCGGGTCATTTCACTGGATAGATTACGCGCTATTCCTCACACAACGTGCGGCTGAATTTGGCACTGAAAACCTGCTCGTATCACGATTTGAAAAATCAACCATGCCACAAGGGCCTGTCGCAGCCTTTTGCAAGTTAGTTGCTCTACCAGAACCAACAGACACACCCCCGCTAAAAAATGAAAGCTTAACCCCTGCGACAGCTGAGTTGTTACGGTATTTTCCTTTGGATCAAGCACATCCTAAACTACGCCGCATATTTGAACACGCTGCCTTTCAATTGCAAGCCTCACCGCGCGAAACCAGCCCCTATCTTTTGACGCCCYGTGATCGCAAATCAATTTTATCACAATACAGCGCAAGCAATCAAAGTATTGCGCAAAAATATTTTAGCGAACAAACATTATTTCAAGATGCCCTAACAGATTTAGGCCGTACACCTGAAAATCTGACATTACCTGACAGCAGTCACGCAGTGCTAGCCGATATGGTTAGCCCCTTGTTGACCCATGTATTTCAAGCCCTCAACATCCAGTATTACAGCAAACAGTCATGACGATACTGCAACATATTATCCTGCCCGACCCCGCCATTAGCAGCCAAAACGATCTTTATATCCGCGCCCCAGAACAAGCCTTTGATACAAAGCATCTCCAAGTCAATTTGGCTCCTTATCAAACAATTCAATTTAATACTTACTTCAATGCATTGGACATCGCCCGCTGGCATGACCGCACCAGCCTTAAGGGTCTGTCCCTTTCTATAACCTGCAAGGGGCATTTTGAATTGCAGATTCATCATTGCTTGCCAGATCAAAACCCACAATTACTAGTCACAAAACATTGCGCTTCAGTGCATCGTTCTGATTATTTCATCGACATTTCAAACTATATTTTTCAACGTCAAAAAGGTCTGATTACCTTTAATATTATCGCGGTAAAAAGCACGGTGTTTTATGCGGGGTATTTTGCAACACGCCAACCGTTATATCCGACCAAAACACTGGCTATTTGTATCACGACCTATAACCGCCCCGATGCGCTTGGCCGTTTTATAACCGGCTTTAAGACGTTTCTTTTAACCTGCCCTTTTGTCGACCAGTTGCACCTGTTTATCATCAACAACGGTCAAACGATTATTCCCCCCAGCCATGCAAATATCACAGCGATAGAGAACCCTAATTACGGCGGCTCAGGGGGCTTCGCGCGGGGTTTGATCCAAGCCCAAGATGCTAATTATAGCCATTGTCTATTCATCGATGATGATGCGGTCGCCCATATGGAAAACATTCACCGCGCCTTTGTTTTTTTAAACCTCGCCAAAGACCCTGCAACCAGCCTGTGTGGCGCAATGATTTCAACAGCGCGACCATGGGCAATGTGGGAAAATGGGGCTGTTTTTCACACCCGATGCCGCCCGTTATGGTGTGGGGCGGATTTACGAGACTTTAATCAGGTTCAAGAGCTTTGCACGGATACACGTCTGCAAAATACACCCCATGCCTATGGTGGCTGGTGGTTTTTTGCTTTTCCTGTAGCGCTTGCAAAATACGCGCCGTTCCCCTTTTTTGTGCGCGGTGATGATATTAATTTCTCATTATCAAACCCGTTCAAATTGGAAACACTGAACGGGGTTGTGTCTTTGCAAGAAGACTTCGCCGAAAAAGACAGCCCGCAAACGCTTTATCTGGATTTGCGCAATCATTTAGTTCAACATTTATGCTTGCCCTCCCAAGATATTGGCCGCTGGAAAACATGCTGGATCGCCTGGTGGTTTATTCTGCGTTTTTGCGCTAAATGCCATTATGAAACCGCAAACGCTTTGATTTATGCGTGGCGTGACGTTTTAGGCGGCACTGAAAGCTTTACCCAAAACCTTGGCCACGAAAAACGGCACCAACATATTTCTGCACTTATCGATCAAGAAGCATGGCACCCCCCGACCAAAGCCACACGCTCTGAGCGTCGCCGTTTTGATCCGCGTCGATCCAAATATGCAGCGTTGTTTTTTAAGTATACAATCAACGGGCATCTTTTGCCTTTTTACCCTCTCTTTGCAAATCGGATCACGCTTACACCCGAACATCGGGGCCTATTACATGAGGTCTGGGGCGCGGCTGAAATTACATATTTGCAACGGGACAGCCCAAACCAATATTCTGTCCGACATTCAAAATGGGCTTTTGCAAAAATCCTTGGGCAGGCTGGGATGTTAAGCCTACAATTCCTATGGAACTATCGCCGCCTGCAACGCCATTATACAAACGCCCATCCGAAAATCGCCGCGCGTGATTTTTGGCTACGTGCGTTTGACCTGACACCAGCCCCGTCTTTAGAAAGTCCCCGCTATGCCACCACAGCCCCATAATGCCTTGCAAAACCTGCCAGACAGCGCAGGTGTTCCCCGTGCACCTGACCTTTTTGTTATGGGCGCAGAAAAATGCGGCACAACTTGGTTGTGGAAAATGTTACGCATGCACCCAGACATTGGCGTGCCTATTCCAAAAGAATTACGGTTTTTTTCCAGTCAGTATCTTGGAACAGGGTTTGATAATTTCACAGCGTTCCAAGACCTTATGTCAGGTCAAAACCGCATAGAAAACTCTGCCGACTACGCCCAAAAATTGGCCAATGAATTACGGATTATTTACGGCACAGAAAATGCTTACTTGCRTATTTTTGGACAATTCAAAACCAGGCTCGTCGGTGATTTTACCCCCCAAAATTGTATGTTACCCAATGCAGGATTACGGCACCTAAAATCCGTTGCGCCCAAAGCAAAGCTGGTCATTTTACTACGCGACCCTGTGGCACGGCTTTTGTCGGCGGCACGAATGAAGGCTCAAACGGACTCAGAGGAAAGTTTACGCAAAATCGCATTGGTGCCCTTTCAAATTCGAATATCGCAATATTCAACTTGGCTTGAAAAATTGGAAGCCCATTTTCAAGGTAGTCAAATTTTTATTGGCTTTCTTGATGATATAAAGAGCCAACCCAGACAGTTTTTACAAGAACTCTGTCACTTTTTAGACGTTTCCTATGATCCGCAGTTTTTTACATTTAACGGACACATCCCTAATCAAAGCCCTACTAAATCCGCGGCTGAAACGTTAAAGACTGAGCTATATAATATTTTAGCGGATGAATATGACCGCCTAGATCAACGTTTTCCCAACCGTACAGCACAATGGCGCAAAAGTTATTTTAATTAGGCGGTTTTGACCAAGATTGAATTTGCGCAATTTTATCAGCCCCATCCGTATCCCCAGTCACGCATAAAAAATCATACACGGATAAAAGAAGCATCTTAAAATAAAGCTTTTTTGAGCCCTTTAAACGCAACCCTTTCAGGATCCATTTAAAAACACAGATGACAAAAATAAACGGAAAAAACACCCCTGATGCGCGCCGATAAACTTTTAATCCATTGCGGTACGTAAAATACGATTTCCACAACGGCCGCGATAAAACACGCACGGGCGTACTATCGCAATTATGCTCAAACCGCAGCCAAGGGGCAAAGCCAATGCGCGCACCGCTTTGTCTGGCACGCAGACAAAAATCGACATCATCGCCATAGATAAAATAGTCTTTTTTCGGCAAATTTATTCGGTCCAAAATATTGTGGCGTAAAAACAAGCCCACAAAAGACAGGGCATCGACGGGGTACACCTGATCCGCGTTATAATCTTGGTCTGTAAGATGAAACCCTGCCCGTGTGCGCCCAACGCAAAAATAACTTGCAGTTTTTAGCAACAAACGAAAATCCCAAAACGGATTGCGCGAGGGGCGGTTCATTTCGGCAATGTTCCCCTTTGGGCAAAAGCTAGCCGCGCCAACCATATCCCAATGGACCCAATCGGCTGCACAAAACTGTGCAATTGCCCCTGCGTGTGGGCGGGCATCATCATCCATCACCACGATCCAATCTGGTGTGAAATACGCATGGGCAAATTTCATTCCATAATGAAACCCACCTGCCCCGCCCCTATTTGTTGCCAAAAAAATCGGGTAAATACGATCATGGTTTTGCGCGGTTTTTTTAAGCCAAGCCACCACTGGCGGGGCCGATGCATTATCGACAACAACAATTGCGCAACACGGTGTAGCTAATAAAGCCTCAATCGTGCATTTCAAATCGCTCAAACGGTTATGACTGACCACCACGGCCACAAGCGAATTTTGCGTACCGCGCAAACTCACGCCGCCGCTTCTAAGGCGGCAGGCAGCGCCGCGACGCCTGCCTTTTTGGCATAGGTTCGGGCAATCTGCATCGCCTCTTTTATTGTCACATCCATATCCAAGTAGCGATAGGTTCCCAAACGCCCGACAAAACTTACCCCCGCTTCACGCGCGGCCAGATCACGGTATTTGGCCAGCATTTGTTTTTCATGCACCAGCCTGATCGGGTAGAATGGTATATCGCCAATGCCACAATCACGGCTGAATTCCGTATAGCAAATTGTGCGTTCATGACTTTCCCAGGGCGCAAAATATTTATGTTCGGTAATCCGCGTATAGGCCACATCTGCCGACGGGTAATTCATCACCGCACAACCTTGAAAATCACCTTCATAAGACCGCGTCTCAAAATCTAGCGTGCGATACGCCAAACGGCCATATGAATGGCCAAAATAACCATCCACCGCCCCCGAATAAAACACATGGTCAAAACCACGCGCATCTACGCGGTCAAATCGAACGCCCAATTGCACCTCAATCAAAGCGTGATCCAACATCCGCGCGACCATATCGGTATAACCCGCTTCAGGAATACCTTGGTAACGATGGCTAAAATAATCATCATTATAATCAAACCGCAAAGGCAAACGTTTGAGCAGACTTGCAGGAAGATCGCGCGCCGCCCTGCCCCATTGCTTTTCGGTGTAGCCCTTAAAAAACGCCTGATATAAATCGCGGCCAATGGTTTGTAGCGCTTGTTCTTCAAAGTTACGCGCAGGCGCTATCACGGGGGTTGTTTGCGCTTGAATGAATGCCCGCGCCGCATTCGGGTCAAAGGTTTTGCCAAAGAACTGGTTAATCGTGTGTAAATTGATCGGCAGAGCATAAACTCCGCCCCCAACCTGCGCTTTTACCTGATTTTTGAACTGCTTGAAATTGGCATAACGATTAACGAATCGCCAAACTTCAGCGTCATCGGTGTGAAAAATATGCGGCCCATATGCATGCACCATAACCCCTGTATGCTGATCGCGTACAGTGTGACAGTTTCCAGCCACATGATTTCGGCCTTCAACGACGCATACATGCACACCGCGAATGGCCAAAATACGGGCAATCACTGCCCCTGATAGCCCTGCGCCCACCACCAACACTGATTTTTGTCTCATGCTAAATGCCGCCTATTCCCCTAAAAAAATACATCACTCAGACAAGAAACCGCATAACTGCTAATATTTTGAAAATTTCGCATAGAGATTTGTCAAATTTTATGTAAATAAGGAAATACTGGAAAATAGGGTTGGGAATCTATGTTTACTGCGAAAAAAATGTTTAGCTTATGTGCCGTATCGGTCGCCGCCTTATCAGTCGGATCAAATGCGATCGCGCAAAGCAGAAATTTCACGCCGTCCTATGAGACAGCCCCCGCCCCCATCGTGCGCCATGATCGCACCGATGGTGACACGTCATGGCTAAACGATACCAACATCAACGCCACAGCGCAAAAATATCTGAATAAAGCATTACGTGCTGACGGTTTGCGTCTGGAAGCAATCACGCTTCAAGGCACCCGCGCCGAACTGCGGTTTCGCAACAATCGCTATAATGTAACACCCCAAGCTTTGGGCCGCGCCGCCCGCGCCATGGCAAATGTTATGCCTGCATCGGTGAAAACATTCGTTCTGACACCTGTTGCCGAAGGTATCGCTGCCTCTTCAATTACTTTTAAACGGGTTGATTTGGAAAGCTACGAGAACCATCCAAACGGCACCCAGCTTTCCTTCAACGCGGCGCATATTTCAGACGCGCAGCCCCGTAGCAAAGATTTAGCCTATGATCCTGCGCTTTATCCAAAATTTAGATGGGCCATCGGGCCTTATATCGAGTTTGGTCAAAACGGGATTTCATCATCCAAAAGCTATACTGTGATGGCACGTGTACGCGGTGACTATACAGTTTCCCCTGGCTTTACGTTAAGCGGATCCATCACCAAAGCGTTGTTTGATAACGTCAAAACCAGCACCCCGTCTGCATCGACCATTCAACATGTGCGTACAGACAAAGGTTTGTATCTATCACAAGGTGATCCTGCGATTGAAACATTGCAGGCCGAATATTTGTTCAAACCTGCCCCTGCACTTTATGGTCGGATTTCTGCGGGTTATTTAGAGCGTTCATTTGGCGGTATATCGGGTGAATTGCTGTGGAAACCAGCCGCACAAAACTGGGGCTTGGGGCTCGAAGTTAACCACCTTAAACAACGCTCCTTTGACAAAGCATTCGCGTTTCAAAATTACAGCGTAACCTCTGGTCATATTTCTGCCTACCTAGAATTTAAGGGCGGGATTTCCACGCAACTTGATTACGGGGTWTATCTAGCAGGTGACAAAGGCGCGACACTGAGCATTGAGAAACGYTTTAAYAACGGTTGGTCTGCCAGYATTTATGCCACRAAAACCGATGCYAATRTAGCGGATCCCACCAAAAAGGGTTTCCGTCTGACAATCCCGCTAAATGCAATCATGAAAACACCTAGCCGTAAGAAATACGATGTAGCCTTTGGCTCAACGGGTGGTGATGCGGGTTCGCGTTTGCGGGTTGAAAACCGCCTATACGGTTTGGTGCGGGAATATCATAGCACTGAGCTGGCTGATGGTTGGGGACGGTTCTGGCGCTAATGTTACTGCGGATCACAGGGCTGATCGCAAGTGCTCTGCTTATCAGTGCTTGCAGTTCAGAAACACAGCAAGATGGYTTGGGCAAATCTGTCCGCGATACCATCAAAGCCCGCCAAGCGGCGAAAGAGGCCGAAGGCAAACCTGTAGCCCCTGCCCCACAACTAACCCGCGCGACACTGGCGAATATCAAAAAACCCCTTGTGCGGGTAGACGCCCAAAACCTTGGGCTAAAATCCTTATTTGTTTTGGTCGCACGAAACGGTGCTTACCACACCTATCTCAGCAACAACAAAATGAGCATCACCTATCATCAAGGCATTATCAGTGCCACGCGCGGCTTTGGTCTTGATCTGTTGTCCCAAGGCCTGTCGATCCCTGTCACCGAGATGTTTTCAGATACGGCACAAAACTATACCCGCACCCAACGCCAGCTTGAAAAGCTGAAAAAGGTTGCCCAGCTGACCTATGATTGCACCATGCAACAGGGCGACGCGCAAACCATTACCATTGTTGAAATAGACTACAGCGTGGTGAAATATACTGAAACCTGCCGCAACGATACCCGCGCCTTTAACAATAACTATTGGGTCGATACCAACACCAAAACAATTCGCAAAAGCGAGCAATCCATTGGTCAACAAGCTGGTTTCTTTATCACAGAAGCCTTAATCGACTAGCTGTCATATCCGTCGGGGTTCTGGCTCTGCCATTTCCAAGTCGATGCACACATATCAGCCAGATCATGTTCTGCGCGCCAACCCAACAAGCGCTTAGCCTTGGCTGGATCGGCATAGCAGGTGGCAATATCCCCAGAGCGACGCGGCTTGATGTCATAGGGGATCGCACGCCCAGCAGCGAGCTCAAACGCACCTACAACGTCCAACACGCTATAGCCACGCCCTGTGCCGATGTTTATCGTCTCACAGCCCTGATGGGTCTCGCCAAAGCCCAGAGCGGCCGCATGGGCCTTGGCCAGGTCGACCACATGAATGTAATCCCGCACCCCGGTGCCATCGGGCGTGTCATAATCATTGCCCCAAACCCGCAACCGATCACGGCGTCCAACCGCCACTTGCGCCACATAGGGCATTAGGTTGTTTGGAATGTCATTCGGGTCTTCGCCAATGCGGCCACTTTCATGCGCCCCCAACGGATTAAAGTAGCGCAAAATCACCGCACTTGCCGTGGGGCGTGATTGCGCCCAATCGCGCAAAATATGTTCCGCCATCAATTTGGTTTGACCATACGGATTGGTCGCCCCCAACGGATGATCCTCGGTGATCGGTAAAAACTGCGGATCGCCGTAAACTGTGGCAGAGGATGAAAAGATAATCCGCTCACAATTTGCCGCTTCCATGGCGCGCAATAAATTAAGCGTGCCGACGACATTATTTTCATAATACATCAACGGCTTTTCAACCGATTCACCCACGGCTTTTTTGCCCGCAAAATGAATGACCGCATCGGGTTTGAACTCTTGCAAGGCTTGGGTCAAGCATTGCGGATCTAGCACCGATCCTTCCACCGTTTTAAATTTGCGGTTGGTCAGGGTTTCCACACGGCGCAGGCTTTCAGGCGTTGAGTTTGAATAATCATCAAACACACAGACCTCATGGTCTTGTGACAAAACTTCCAGCAATGTGTGACTGCCAATATAACCCGCGCCACCTGTTAGAAAAATACGCATCGATCTAATCCTTTTTTGCCTGCATCATCATCTGTGCCAAGGATGCGGCAAACCGCGGCGCTAAATCACCGCGTGTCAAACTACAAATCCGTGTGAATAACCGCACGCCTTCSATGTCTTGTAACACCCGCTTTGCACTTTCAATATGCCATGCCAACCCCGCTTTGTGCAATTGCGCAATCTGTGGGTTTTCGCACCACATATCRATCTGCGCTTGGGTTTGCGGTGATTTCSCCGTGATTGAGGTTTCTTCAACTTGGTTGAAATTGCGATCCACCCAATAGCCCAAATCCAACGCCTTATCCGATCGGTTCGGCAATCCGCGTTGGGTYTTSGCTAAAAATGCCWTGGCTGATTTAACCGAATAATGATTGATCGAGGCCAGCTCAATCCCGCCCTTAGCACCATAAGTCACAGTGGCCTTGTTCAAGAACTCATCCCCCAAAGGMTCACCCGATCCGTTGACCCATTTAATCTGRTCTTTGCGYACAGGTTTTTTCGGCCGATGCACCCCTARTTTTTCATAKGASCCATCATTTTTAAACAAGGTCTTAATCATCGAGGATGTAATCGGCGCATAGCAGGGAAACTGCGCGCAACGGGTGAATTGATCGATGATTAATGCATCTTCAATTTCAACCCGCCCATTATTGCCAAACATCCGCCATGTCAGCGCAAAGGCCGTGGCATCAGGACAGGCCGCCAGCAAGTCATCCAGATGGCCGCCACCCACTTGGACATTCACAAACTCGTCCACATCCGCAAACATCACCCATTCAGCCTGCGCCTTTAGCGGATGTTTATCYGCCTGCTTTAACGCCGACCATTGAATGCCAGCCTTGGTGATTTTATCGTTGCGTACATGGGTCACAATACCCATCCGATCTAGCGTATCTAGCAGTATATCGGTGCCATCCTCACAATCATTGGTATAGATCAAAAARTGATCCACCCCGATYGWTTTATGATAGGCCAGCCAYTCYARAATATAAGGTGCCTCATTGCGCATTGATGTGATYATAAGATATTTCATTGCTTACAATTCCACCTCATCAATTAACGGAAAATCCAGCGGGATAGMCTCGGGGCCTTCAAGGAAAATMGCACTGCCAAARTGTACATGCAAACGCGAYARCTTCACCATGCGTTCCGATTTCAGCGTCTCATACATCGCCMTATAATCAGGGCGYTCTTTYAGCTCRYCAATCCGTTTGCGGTGTGCCGCAACACTGGCATGRTGCTGGGCGGCAATTTCAGGATCRGATAACAATTCTTGATAAATCTCTTYGGCMCGCGGGATTTTATTCAACACYGAAGTATCATGTTCGGCGTTATTATTCATCCGAAACCAATAAGCCATGCCTTGGTCGCGRTCSACATGGTTCACCCTGCCCCGATCACGCTTSACCAGAAAGCTTTCGCAAGAGCGTAGCGCATAATGGTTCAGCGTCACCAAATCATAGCCATAAGATTTAGCCGTATTGCGCCACCCCGTGCGTAAAATATCTTCGGGCATCTTTGCACCCGATCCATTGACCCAATGAATMYGATCYTTGAATTGCGGCTTTAACCCAACAGGGCGGTGCACGCCGAATTTTTTGTAATGGCCATTGTTGCGGAACAGCGTTTTAAACCCCCAAGCCTGATGCGGTTTGCGGCACACATGGGGCGCACAACGGAAAAACTGTTCGGTGATAAATTTATCCTCAAACACATCCACCTCGGCATTGCCAAACAAGCGCCACGTCAGCGACCAAACACTGGCGTCAGGCACGGCGGCGAATAAATCATGCAACGTGCCGTCCCCGACATGCACGTTGATATATTCATCCACATCCATGCAAATAATCCAATCCGCATCCCGCGCCTTTTGCGTCTCTTGCGCTGCATGATAGGCCGCGTGTTGCGGTTTTTGACCCGTTTCACGATAAGGATTTTCGCGGTGCTCCACGATACCTTTACGGTCCAGAATATCAAACATCGTATCGGTGCCGTCGGTGCAATCATTGGTATAGACCACAAAGTCCGTGACCCCGATCGACATATGATAGGCCAACCATTCCAACATGAATGGCCCTTCGTTTTTCATCGTTGTCACAATCAGGATTTTATCGTTTTGAGCGCTATCTTTATGCTGATCCGAAATTGTAGGGGCATGTTTTGGCGTATAGTTGAACGTCTTATGGATCAAAGCACAGAGGTCCACATTTTCAACCAAAGACGCCTTTGGCACAATTTGGCCAATTTTCAAATCAGGATAACGCACCCCGACCAAGCGCCAATAATTAAAACTTTGCCCCACAGGGTCAGGCTCAGCCTGTGACGCCCGAAAGCTGCGCAATGCGGGATCACTGTCCATAAATTTACGACTGATCGCCCAAGCATAGGGCGCGCGTTTACCGTCAAAACTCATGCAGGTATGGTCTGCAATCTTGGGTTGTTTTGGGCTATTGTAACCAAACGGATAGGCCAGTTTTCCCGTAAACTTTATATAGGTATCACTGGCAACTGCGGCATCAAAAATACACAGGCCTGCATCATTACAGGYCAAAAGATCACTTTGCGAAATATTCACAACCGCACGGGCACGATCAAAACAGCGMCGACGGCAGGCATCCATCACCGAGAGTTCAAACAAGGTCGATGCATARGGCGCAGGYTGCGCAGGATCKARCAARGCTTTGCCMGGCCCATCTGGGGTCGTCCAACGGTCTTTTACGCTGGGTTCCTTGGGATTGCCCAAAGGCARTTCACAATCGAGCAACGCAAAGGTTTTCAACCCCTTTTGCGCCCCTGCAACAGCCAGCAGTTTTTTAGCAACTTCTTTACGGCGTTTGTTTTTTTCACARCGCCGCAACATCACCACMGCTTCAACATTYTGCRCGCTRCAGTGATRWYTCRACMANKTCTTTAAATGTCTCTGGGTCKGGGTCGACCTCAATCATATAGACTGTGTTTAAATCTTCAAAATAAGGCAGTAAATTAGGCGCAATATCCAGTTTCAGRTTTTGCCCTTCAAAGCGTATTTTAAGGGCTTTGACCTGGTGTGCATTRGCACAATCCAGCATCAAGACGACCCCGCGCGGCACCGCACGTTGCCCGCTTAGCTTTAAGCTCTGATTGCCGTCAAAAAACTCTAAKCGATCTAGAATTTCGCTCTGTGCCACCCGCGCYGAAATATAGACATGCAGATGATCGCCAATTGGTAAAACATCCAGAATAAACGGGATATCCTGCGTGGYATCCAGATCGGTTTTTTTAAGCCAGCTCTTTGGAAACAACGTGCCGCTTAGGCTCTGGTGGAAAATTTCTGTGCTCATATTATTGATGCTCGACCAATTTGCTCGTTTTCTAGCTAACTTAGCCGATGTTAGGATTTACAGCCAGATAAGTTTTAAGGATRCGTGATACGTAATTTCCGAACCGTTGGATCAATCGATTGCACTGCAAAYAGCACGGAYGCGCCCAAGTGGGTTTCCACATAATTTGCATGAAATTTGGTCGGCGCAATTAAGTGCAATTCACCCATGGTGACATCYRCCTCTGCAAGTTTTTCAAACCATGCKCCAAACAAGGTCGCGTTTTTTTGGTAGAGCAATCCTGCCGCTTGYGCCCAAAGCGTGCCGTCTTGCACAGGSGCTTGAATGTTRGTTTGCCCRAAGGGGACAACATTACTCGATGGGACTGCATCAACTTGGCCTGTGAATTCGTTYAAACGGCTAACCAAATCAGGCCCGACATTYGCCCAGTTGTCTTGGGTCTCGGTTAGAATTTGTGCGAAGTTTATGCTGTAAAGCGTCACCCTACCCCGCGCGCCTGCGCGTTTCACAACCAGCCAGTTACGCGCTTTCATTTTGGCCATTTCACGTTTCACCGTGCGCGGTTCAACCGACCATAGTTTGGCAATTTCAGTTTGACCCATACTCAATTCATCACGTTGCCAGTTATAGCGCGTTGTGATCAAAGCCATCAACCGCATGACCAAGCGTTGCGTCAGTTTTTCACGCGCTAAAGCGTAGGCCATCATGGCAGATAAAATATCATATTTTTTCGTCGCCGCATCACGCCCGACAGGTCTGCTGGCCAACATGGGGCCGTTCCTTCCTGTATTGCAGTTCTGAATAGAACTATTGCCTCAATGCCGATTCTTATGATCAGCTTTCTTTACTCGTTATATACGGTTGATTGCCACCAACACAACGTATTTCCCAAGTTATGCCGTATTTGCGTCCTGTTGTGCGATTCTGTCAAGAACTCTGTTCACTTGATCCCCCAAGCCTAATCCCTAAAAATATAAATATAGGTAATATATGGTAAAGGGGGACATGCAGTATGACACCTTATTGCTGAAAAATGTCCCCTTATTCATAGCGTGAATTAAACTATGACACCCTATTTTAGTCCAATGCAGGGGCGGTTTGTTTGGTTTCCAAGCGAATCACTTTAAGGGGTAAAATCCCTATTGGAATATAGCTTAACCCTTAAAACAGCTATTTTGCCTTTATAGAATATTCCCTTTTGCTTTTTTTGCAAATAAGACGTATTTAGGAAAAAAACAAAATTTAACGTCCAGAGGCCGCGCATGTTCGATCATACTGATCTTCACAATCTTCACGAAACATCCCTAAAGATGCAAAGCTGGATACGTCAGCAGACCTTTAGCCCTGAAATGGAAAAGACCCTGCGACGGTTTTCTAGCTGGGAAGTGTCCGAACTAATCTTAAAGATTAACCAGTCTACGTTCAGGGGCCGTCTGGCGGCTGATCCGTCATTGCCTGCGGGTGAGGTCGAGGAAGATGGCCGTCAGCGTTGGTATAGTTTGGAAGAGATCAATGAGTTGCGCCGTAAGATGAAGGTGAACCGAAAATCTTTGATGCCGCCACGTCCTGCGAATAAACGCGCATTTCGTGCGGCAATTGCAAACTTTAAAGGCGGCGCAGGTAAATCTACCGTGGCGCTGCACTTTGCCCATGCCGCCGCGTTGGACGGCTATCGTGTGTTGGTGGTGGATTTTGATCCGCAAGCAACATTGTCCCATTCGATGGGCTTGTATGATGTGTCAGAGGATCACACGGTTTGGGGGATTATGGCGCGGGATTTGATCCGCGAGACGGATCGGATGAATGCCAGTTCAGTCGCGGCGGCCAGTGGCACTGCCCTGCCCCAACGTAAAATTCCTGCGTCAATCAGGGATTTGGGTCTGGATAAATTGCGCATTGCGGATTTTATCAAGCCAACGGCCTGGCCGACAATTGATATTGTACCCAGTTGCGCCAATGCGGCCTTCGTTGAATTTGCCTCGGCGCAATATCGTCATTTGAACCCTGAATGGTCATTCTTTGCGGCGGTTAGTCGGTATTTGGACGGCCTGCCAGATGATGCATATGACCTGATTATTTTTGATTGTCCGCCTGCAATTGGCTACCAATCTATGAACGCGGTGTTTGCAGCGGATATGCTATATATCCCGTCAGGCACGGGCTATTGGGAGTATGACAGTACAACGAGTTTTATCGGCCAGCTGTCCGAAGCACTGGAAGATTTGGCGCATGGGTTTGATAAAACCTTCCCCACGGGGAAGATGAAGTTGCCCAAAGAATTTTGCGATATCAGGTTTTTATTAACACGATATGAATCTGGCAATGAGTTGCACCAAGCGATGTATTCAGCTTTTGAAAAGGTTTTTGGGGACAGGTTGGCTAAGCACCCGATTGAAATGACCCGTGCGGTTGAACAGTCAGGCCGTTTTTTAAGTTCGGTCTATGAGATTGATTACCGTGATATGACGCGAGAGACATGGCGCCGTGCACGGGCAACTTTTGATCGGGCTTATGAAGAGTTTAGGGATTCCATTATCGCGTCATGGGATCAGTTGGAGGATACGGAATGAGCAAGAAACGTCGCGTTTTTGACATTGATATGCCTGAAGAAGAAACCTTCCCCGCGGGGAAGGTCGAGGCGAAGCTTGAAACAAAGTCGACGTTTAGACTAAAGCCAAAACGGCGCGGGCCAATGGCTTCGGCGATCACAGAGAATGCAGAAAGCTTGAAAGATCGGGCGGCAACCGAGGCGCAAATTCGGGCTGAAAACGATCAGTTGGCGCATGAATATGTGCAACGTAAGGTCGATGGGTTGATTATTGAGCTGTTGCCGCTTGATGCCATTGTTACCGATAAACTGGCGCGCGACCGTTTGGCGGGGATCGATGACGAGTTGGCTGAACTGGTAACCTCTATTTCTGAGATTGGGTTGTCGAACCCTATCCGCGTGCAAAAGGCTGTTGGCGGACGGTATGAGTTGATACAGGGTTTTCGTCGATTGCAGGCCTATAAGGCGCTTAAAGATTCTGAGGGTGGTGGTGATCGTTACGCGACCATTCCCGCCGTGGTTGTTGCCGATGATGAGGCGTTGGAAGTATTGTACCGCAAGATGGTTGATGAAAACCTGGTGCGTAAGGATATTTCTTTTGCCGAGATGGCAATGCTGGCGTTGAAATATGCGCAAGACGCCCATACCGATTGCAACGATCCTGAAAAAGCCGTGACGATTTTGTTTAAATCGGTGGGCTACCAGAAGCGTAGTTATATTCGTGGGTTTGTTGGCTTGATGGATAAAATCGGCGGGTCGATTAAATTTCCTGCGGATATATCACGGGCTTTGGGGTTAGAGTTGCGTAAGCAATTGGACGCTGATGCAACGTTGGCGCAAAAACTTGTGATGGATTTAGCGGCGGCGGGCGCGGGACGGTTGGTTGAAGAAGAAGCCGAAATTTTGCGGCGTGCTGCAGGTTTGGATGTGGTGGTAAAGCCAACGCGTGCAAAAGGGCAGGGGGCCAAGACGCCGCGCCAACCCAAAACCGTGTTTACCATTGCGCGTCCTGAAGGGGTTGTGAAATGCATTGCAACGGCAGGGCGCTTAGAGGTGCGGGTCGCGAAAGACTTTTCAACGGTGGATCGGCGTAAATTGGAACAAGCCATTCAAAAACTTCTGATAGAAATAGAATAAAGTCTTTGTTATCAATATGTTAATTGCATTGCCGTTTTTGGGTGAAAGGTCTAAACAGCTTTTATGAAGACGACTCATGAAAAAACACTGAGCAAGTTTATACAGTACATTCCAATCTGGTTTGTGCTGGGTATCGGGCGCTTTATTCCGTTTCGGTTTAGGGGCAGCTTTTTCGCGGCTTTAGGCGGCTTTCTTATTCCTTTGGTGTCAGGATCGCGCAAGCGTATTTTGGGCAATTTAAAACAGGTCTACCCTGATATGCCTGCCGCTGAGGCAATGGCTTTGTGTAAAGCAATTGGGCAAAATGCGGCGCGCACCCTATCGGAAATTCTGTATAATCAGGACTTTAAAAAGCAGTMGCATTTGTTTTCTGGCTCAGGGGCTGGACTAGAGGCTTTGGAAAAAGCCCATGCAGAAGGGCGCGGGGCGATTATTGTTTCAGCSCATTTCGGGCAGTGGGAAGCCATTCGGCATTTCTTAAAAGCGCGTGGTTTGGAAACAGGTGCGGTGTACCGTGAAAACAGTAACCCTTGGTATGAGATGCGGTTTTTGGCAGGGATTAAACAAGGCGGGGATCCGATTGTTGCAAAAGGCTCTGCAGGGAATATGAAAATGGTGCGTCATTTGCGTAAAGGCGGGTTCTTTGCGTTGCTGGTGGATCAAAAAATTCAGCAAGGCCATTTACTGCCTTTCTTGGGCATCGACGCTTTGACCACAACATCGCCTGCGGAATTGGCGTTGCGCTATGATTTGCCGTTGGTGCCTGCTTTTGGGACACGGGCAAAAAATAATCGCAATATTGATGTTGTGTTTGAAGCACCTATTGAGCCCAGTGACGCCTTGCAAATGACCCGTGAGGTGAATGACCGTATTTCGGCGCGTATATTGGCCAATCCAGAACAATGGTATTGGTTGCATAAACGTTGGATTGATACGGAATTATTTGAAGTGTTACACGGCGATAAAACGGGTTAACAGTGGGTATGTATTTGAAAGGGATGAGATGACTGAAAATCTCTCTAAGATCGGGGCTGATGTTCTGGCAATCGAAGCGGCGGCGTTGATTGCGCTGGCGGATAGTTTGTCGAGCGAATTTGAGCAGGCTGTTCAAATGTTAGCCGACGTACAGGGACGGGTGATCGTGTCTGGCATGGGCAAGTCTGGTCATATCGCGCGCAAGATTGCCGCGACCCTTGCCAGTACGGGCACACCTGCGCAGTTTGTGCACCCTGCCGAGGCCAGCCATGGCGATTTGGGCATGATTACGCGGGGGGACGCTTGTATCATGTTGTCAAACTCTGGYGARACGGCCGAGTTGGCCGACGAGGTTGCCCATACGCGGCGGTTTAATATTCCGATGATTGCGATTACCAAAAATGCCGATAGTTCGCTGGCTAAGGCGGCGGATGTAGCTTTGATTTTACCGCAAGCGCCTGAAGCCTGTAGTATTGGCATGGCACCGACGACTTCGACGACGATGCAATTGGCGTTGGGCGATGCGCTGGCGGTGGCGTTAATGAAAGTACGCGGGTTTGATCGCGACGGGTTTATGATCAATCACCCTGGCGGTAAGCTGGGCGCACAACTGTTGAAGGTTGAGGCGATTATGCACGATGGCGSGGCCTTGCCWGTKGTSAGTGCKMMAACCCCGATGAGTGAGGCGTTACTAGAAATGACYGCCAAAGGGTTTGGTGTTGCGGCGGTTGTGCGYGACACTGTTTTGCAAGGGGTGATTACCGATGGTGATTTACGCCGCACCATGGACGGGCTGATGGATTTGACGGCGGGCGAAGTTGCAACGGGCGATCCGATTACCGCAAGGCTTGATATGTTGGCGTCCGAGGCTTTGGGTATTATGAACCGCAAAAAGATTTCTGCGCTGATGGTTGTTGATCGGGCAGGGGTGTTGCAAGGTCTGGTGCATATCCATGATATTTTAAGGGCAGGTGTCGTATGAAAACCGCAATTGTAATCCCCGCACGTTTCGCATCAACGCGCTATCCTGGAAAGCCGTTGGTGGTGTTAAATGGACCTGATGGGGCAAAGACATTGATTCAGCGGTCTTGGGAAGCGGCAATGGCTGTGGACGGTGTGGACGCGGTTTATGTGGCGACAGATGACGACCGTATTCGTGATGCGGCGCAGGCGTTTGGCGCGCAGGTGATTATGACGCCGAGCAGTTGTGCCAATGGTACAGAACGCTGTGCGGCGGCATTGGACGGGATGGATTGGGAACCTGATTTGGTGGTGAACCTGCAAGGGGATGCACCGTTGACGCCTGCTTGGTTCGTGTCGGATTTAATCGCTGGATTTAAAGATGACCCTGACGCCCATGTGACCACGCCTGTTTTACGTTGTGATTTACTAACGTATAAGAATTTTGTTGAGGATCGTAAACATGGGCGTGTGGGTGGTACCACGGCGGTGTTTGATAGCAACATGAACGCGCTTTATTTTTCCAAACAGGTGGTGCCTTATGTGGGGTATGATTTGACGGAGGCGCATGAAATTCCTGTGTTCCACCATGTCGGTGTTTATGCGTATCGCCCGCAAGCGTTGCGCGATTATGCCACTTGGCCAACGGGGCCGTTGGAAAGCCTTGAAGGGCTAGAACAGTTGCGGTTTATGGAGCGGGGATTATCCGTAAAATGCGTTGAGGTTGAAGGTAAAGGGCGGGTGTTTTGGGAACTAAATAACCCCGAAGATGTGCCGCGTATCGAAGCAGTTTTGAACAAAGGGTAGGGCGATGAAATTAGTAAATGTTGGAAATATCAAGGTTAGCAATGAATTGCCGTTTACGCTGATTGCGGGGCCGTGTCAGTTGGAAAGCTTGGATCATGCGCGGATGATGTGTGAAAAAATCCTAGAGGCTTGTGCGCCCACGAATACCAATCTGATCTTCAAATCAAGTTACGACAAAGCGAACCGAACCAGTTTGAATTCCAGCCGTGGGTTGGGGATGGAACGCGGCCTGACGATACTTGATACCATCAAGAAAGAATTCGGCGTGCCTGTGATTACCGATGTGCATGAAACCACCCATTGCCCGATTGTGGCGCAGGTGGTGGATGTGATCCAGATCCCTGCGTTTTTGTGTCGCCAAACCGATTTGCTGATTGCGGCAGGGGAAACGGGTAAGGCGATTAACATCAAAAAAGGTCAGTTTTTATCACCTGCGGAAATGGATAATGTGGCATCAAAAGTGGCGTCTACGGGCAATGAGAATATCATGCTGTGTGACCGTGGCACCAGCTTTGGCTATAATAATCTGGTCAGCGATTTTCGCGGCATTCCGATCATGCGCGAAACGGGATACCCCGTGGTGTTTGATGCAACCCATTCGGTGCAAATGCCAGGCGGGCAGGGGGATACTTCGGGCGGTAAGCGCGAATTTGTGCCCCCATTGGCTACGGCGGCGGCGGCGATTGGGGTGGCGGCGATCTTTATTGAGACCCATCAAGACCCAGATAACGCACCATGTGATGGCCCCAATATGATGCAGATTGAACGGATGGAAGGCTTGATTGGTAAGCTGTCAGCCCATGACCGTTTGAGCAAGGAACTAGGCTAGGCATGAGCGTGAATGCGCATAGGGTCACGGCTCGATTGTTTGGTGGGTTAGGCAATCAGCTGTTTCAATATGCGGTTGGTCGGGCTGTTGCAGATCGAAATGAGTGCGGGCTGTTGCTCGATGTCCGTGAAACCAATGCAAAGGGTGGGCATTGGCCGTTTGCTTTGTCGCATTTTAATATTACGGCTCCG
>NVSA01000060.1 GCA_002401045.1 Paracoccaceae bacterium | reverse complement strand
AATCAGGCCGCGATATTTTGGAAGTCACCAAAGAAATCGCCAATATGGTCACGGGTCCCGTCAGTGCCGAAGTTGTGGCGCTCAAAGCCGATGAAATGATCGCCGAAGGCCGCAAGCTGGCTAAAATCGCTGATAACATCGCCGTCAAAGTACCCCTTACTTGGGACGGGTTAAAAGCCTGTAAAGTCCTGTCTTCCGAAGACACCATGGTCAACGTCACCTTATGTTTTTCTGCAAACCAAGCCCTATTGGCCGCCAAAGCAGGTGCCACATTCATCTCGCCGTTCATCGGTCGCTTGGACGACATCAACATTGACGGGCTGGACCTAATCGAAGACATCCGCCTGATCTATGACAACTACGGCTTTGAGACCCAAATTCTGGCCGCCTCTATTCGTAGCGTTAATCACGCCTCTGAATGCGCCAAAATTGGTGCCGACGTGATGACTGCACCGCCTGAAATCATCAAGAAAATGGCGCACCATATCTTAACCGATAAAGGCCTAGACACCTTCATGAAAGACTGGGCTAAAACAGGGCAGAATATTCTGTAAGGTAAATCATGTCAGAAGCAAAAGAAGCATTCATTCAGGTACGCGACCAGATATTGTCGAATCCAAAAGCATTTTTGGAAGACCATGATGTTATGCGTGCCTTGATTGCCGCCGATCGTGACGGGCAAAAGAAAACCAACGTGATTGACCTGCGATCCATCGCGATGGACCGCATGGAAGACCGCTTGAACAAGTTGGAATCCACGCACCGTTCCGTTATTGCGGCGGCTTATGATAATGTGTCCAGCATGAACCAAGTGCACCGCGCGGTGCTGTCTTTACTAGAACCCGAAGATTTCAACGGTTTTTTAAGGTTCATCGAGGAAGATATGGCCAGCACCTTGGGCATTGATGCGGTGTGTTTATGTCTTGAGACCCAAGCCGTCAGCGAAGGCCAAGGACCTAGCTTGTCCAAAGAGTTTGGCACAGGCGTTACCTTTATGGCTGTGGGCGAAGTGAACCACTATATCACCAACGGGCGCGACATTAATTCTCGCGCTGTGACCATGCGGGCGACCAAGGTGGAAGTCACCCCCATCTACGGTAAATCCGACACCGTGATCTCGTCTGAAGCTTTGCTAAAACTTGATCTTGGTAAGGGGAATTTACCAGGCATGCTTGCCCTTGGTTCCGTGAACCCAGACCAGTTCACCCCTGCACAAGGCAGTGATTTATTGCTGTTCTTAGGCAGTGTTCTGTCGCGTATTTTGCGCCGCTGGTTGGCTTAATGACAGACCCCTCGGCCGCACATAGCTTGATGGCCGAGTGGTTGACACATGTGTCCGCCATTCGCGGACAATCCAAGAAAACAATCGACGCCTATCAACATGATGTTTTGGGTTTCATCGGCTTTATGGGCAACCATACGGGCGGCATGCTCRGCGTTAAAGCATTGGGCAGCATCACAACCCGCGACATGCGGGCATGGATGGCCTTTGAACGCAGGCGCGGCATTGGGGCGCGTTCCCTTGCCCGCGCCGTATCCGCCGTCAAAAGCTTTTTTCGTTGGCTGGCTGAAAAAGAAGACATYGAAATCACTGCYGTTTTAGCCACCCGTGCGCCAAAATTTCAGGCAGGYATCCCCCGTCCCATTAAACAAACCGACGCTAAAACCTTRATWCAAGCCGCTGAGTTGCAAAGTCAAAGCGGCTGGGTCGGGGCGCGTGATACCGCTGTGCTGACCTTGCTTTATGGCTGCGGCTTGCGGATATCCGAAGCCCTTGGCCTAACCTATGATCAAGCACCACTGCCCGAAGTTCTAAAAATTCGCGGTAAAGGCGGCAAAGAACGTATCGTGCCTGTGATCCCTGCGGCGCGCAAAGCAATTGATGCTTATCTGCGGCTCTGCCCCCATGCCCACGCCCCTGACACGCCGCTGTTTTTAGGTGTTCGAGGCAAGGCCTTAAATCCACGCATCATTCAAAAATTAATGGAAAAAATGCGGATGCAACTGGGCTTACCCGCCTCTGCGACGCCGCATGCCCTGCGCCATTCCTTTGCCACCCATCTGTTAGAGGCAGGCGGTGACTTGCGCACCATCCAAGAATTGTTAGGGCATGCATCGCTGTCCACAACCCAAGCCTATACCGCTGTCGATCAGGCACGGTTGATGGACGTATACCGACGCGCCCATCCCAAAGGGTCATAAGCCTTAAACGAAGAACGCCCCGCTTGTAAAAAACGGGGCGGCTAAACTTTTCTAAATTATCTAAAGAGCGTCGTCACAACGCGCACAGGTTCCTGCATGTGTGTGTGTTCCCACGTCAGGCAAGAACTTCCAGCAGCGCTGACATTTTTCACCGTCTGCCTTGGCAAACACCACGGCAACACCAGAGACATCTTCCAGGCTGAAAGCGTCGGTCGGTGCCGTATCGCCAGATACTTCGATGTCTGATGTGATGCAGATATCCGCAAAATCAACAGAGGCCAAAACAGCCCGTAGATCGGCGTCTGCCACATAAACAACGGGTGCCGCTTCCAAAGATGCGCCGATGTTTTTCTCACGGCGTTCAATTTCAATCGCGCCTGTGACCACACGGCGTACTTCGCGAATGCTTGACCATTTTGCGGCCAATTCAGCATTCAACCAAGCCTTTGGTGTTTCCACGAAATCTTGCAAGTGAACCGATGATTTATCGCCAGGATTACGCTCTAACCAAACGTCTTCCATGGTAAAGCACAATATTGGTGCCAACCATGTTGTCAGGCGTTGGTACATCATATCCATGACCGTGCGCGATGCCCGACGCGTCGGGCTACCCGCCGCGTCACAATACAAAACATCCTTGCGAATATCGAAATACACCGCCGATAAATCCACTGTACAGAATTGGAACAACTGCTGGAAAACATGTTGGAAGTTATAGGTTTTATAGCCTTCACGTACCACATCATCCAGTTCAGCCAAACGGTGCAAAATCCAACGCTCTAGCTCTGGCATATCGGCCACATCAACACGTTCTTCTTCAGACCATTCGTTCAAGTTACCCAGCATAAACCGCATGGTGTTGCGCAAACGACGATAGCTATCTGCCACGTTTTTCAGAATTTCAGGGCCAATACGCTGGTCGTTTGTGAAATCGGTTTGTGCCACCCAAAGGCGCAAAATATCCGCGCCATATTGTTTGATGATCGTTTCAGGTACAACCGTATTACCGACGGATTTAGACATCTTGATGCCCTTTTCATCCAGCGTAAAGCCGTGGGTGACCACGCCTTTATACGGTGCGCGCCCATTGGTGCCACACGATTGCAACATCGATGAATGGAACCAGCCACGGTGCTGATCTGTGCCTTCAAGATACAAATCGGCAATACCGTCTTTGGCACCGTCTTCGCGATCCCGCAACACAAATGCATGGGTCGATCCACTGTCGAACCAAACATCCAGCACGTCAAAGACCTGCTCCCACTCGTCCGCATTATAATCCGTCCCCAAGAACCGTTCTTTAGCGCCCTCAGCAAACCAGCAATCAGAGCTTTCCACTTCAAAGGCTTCGGCAATCCGCACATTAACCGCTTCATCACGCAGGATGAAATCAGCGTCGGTTGGCAAAGCACCTTTTTTGGTGAAACAGGTTAGCGGAACACCCCAAGCACGTTGGCGTGACAGCACCCAATCAGGGCGCGACTCGATCATTGAATACAGACGGTTGCGACCTGTTTGCGGTGTCCATTTGACCAATTGGTCAATCGAGGTCAGCGCTCGTTCGCGGATTGTTTTGCCGTAAGTATCATCGCCACCGATTTCACGATCAACCGCCACAAACCACTGCGGCGTGTTGCGGAAAATCACAGGGGCTTTTGAGCGCCAAGAATGCGGATAGCTGTGCTTGACCGCCCCGCGCGCAATGATCCCGCCCAGCTCGACCAGCTTCGTTATTACAGCACTATTCGCTTTACCCTCTTTGCCCTTACGGTTGAAGACTTCCAAGCCTGCAAAGAACGGCACATGGGGCAAAAACTCTGACGCTTCGCCAACGTTGTGGGTCATGCGGTCCAGCCAGTTGCGTTTGACAAACACTTCGTAGTCATCCGCGCCGTGGCTGGGAGCCGTATGCACAAACCCTGTACCCGCTTCATTCGTGACATGATCGCCGTCCAGCATTGGCACTTCATAATCCCAGAAACCTTCCGCCCCGTCAGCGCCTGCAAACGGGTGTGCACAGATCAGTTTTCCCAACTCTTCCGTGGTCACATCGCGCAAATATTTGAAGTCATCTTCTTCAATATTAGCCGAGGTAAAAGTCCCCAGTGCCAGTGTATGCTCCAGAATAAACTTGTCGCCAATCGCCGCCCAGTTGCCATCATGGGCATGGGTCACCTCATAGAGTGCATAGCGCAGCTTAGGATTGAAACAAATCGCCTTGTTAGACGGGATCGTCCACGGCGTGGTTGTCCAGATAACCACACGGGCATCAGTCAAATCTTCGGCCACATCCGACGTAATTTTAAACGGCACCCAAATCGTGTGCGATTTATGATCGTGATATTCAATCTCGGCCTCGGCAAGCGCGGTTTTTTCAACAGGCGACCACATCACAGGCTTTGAGCCTTGATACAGCGATCCGTTCATCACGAACTTCATAAACTCGTCAGCAATCACCGCCTCGGCGTGGTAATCCATCGTTAAATACGGATTTTCCCACTTGCCTGTGACACCCAAACGCTTGAATTCATCACGCTGAATATCAACCCAGCCTTCGGCAAATTTGCGACATTCTTGGCGGAAATCAATCACCGGAACGATGTCTTTATCTTTACCTTTGTTGCGATATTGCTCTTCGATCTTCCACTCAATCGGCAGACCGTGACAATCCCAACCAGGGATATAGCGTGCATCTTTGCCCATCATCTGTTGCGAACGCACGATAAAATCTTTCAAGATTTTATTCAGCGCATGACCAATGTGCAAATGTCCGTTGGCATAGGGCGGCCCATCATGCAAAATAAAGCTTTCACGCCCCTGTTTTTCACGCAAACGATCATAGATACCGATTTTCGCCCAACGGTCCAACCATTCAGGTTCCCGTTTMGGTAAGCCTGCACGCATTGGAAAATCAGTTACAGGCAGCTTCAAGGTTTTTTTGTATTCAGGTGTGTCAGCACACATAATATGTTCCAGTCATAGGAGAATTCTGTTGGCAGTGCGATCGGCGCKAAGGTCATACGCCTTTTCCCGACAGCTTTGGTTAAAGCGTCGGGTTCGTAATTCGTAYGATAAGATACAATACATGTGCCATAAGCCGCCTTATAGCAGACCAAACCAAGAGGTCTAGGGGCGCAGAGGCTTAAAGCTAGGCRACATTYAACAGCTCACGCATCAAGGCGCGCTGTGCCACCACATCGTCCAGCGTATATTTATCCAACACGGTGAAAAACGCCTGCTGTGCCTCAAACAAAGGGCCGCGCAGGCCACATTGATCATAGGCACGGCAGTTTTCAGTCTCGGCAAAACATTCCGCCACGGGGACATCGCCTGCCAAATAGCGCACCACTTCACCGATCACAATCTGGGTTGGTTTCTTTGCCAGTAGCAATCCACCTGTACGCCCGCGACCTGACACAACAAACCCGCCTTTGACCAACTCCGACGCAACCTTGGCCACGTGATGTTCTGAGATATCAAAAGTCGCGGCAATTTTGTTGACCGACACGCGTTCAGGCGCAGAGGCCATCAAATGCATCAAGACGCGCAAACCATAATCTGTGAATTTGTTTAACTGCATCGCTTATATTAAGCATTTACAATGCGGAATTAAAAGCCTAAATATTTTGCGTAGCCAACACCTGTTAGGAATCGATCATGTTTCTCAAGATAGCCGATAAAATAGCCGACGTGCTTTTATGGCCAGGCACCGTCTTATGTCGTTGGTTCAACATTGATCCCAAATCCGATATGGGACTGATGCGGTCGTTTTTTAACTTTATGGTCTGGCTGCCGCTRGCACTGATCGTTGTYTATATCGTGATGTAGCATGGGTATTTCAAAATTTGACATCACCCGCGCCGACATCGAACAGGTCGTCGCCACGTTCTATAAACGCATCCGCGCCCACCCAACCTTGGGGGCTGTGTTTGCCCAAAGCATTCCCAACACCCGCGCCGCATGGGCACCCCATGAGGCAAAAATTGCAAACTTCTGGGCAAATGCAATCCTGTCAGAGCGCAGTTATTCAGGYAATCCGATGCAGGTGCATATGGCGGCGTCTCATGTTCACGCCGAACATTTTCCGCTCTGGCTTGATCTGTTCGAGACAACCCTGCGCGACACTCTACCCCCTGACCAAGCCGAGCCGTTCACCGCATTGGCACGCCGTATTGGCAGCGGTTTACAAATGGGGCTGATCGCACGTCGCCAAGACCCAGCCCTGCCGCCAATTCTAACTTAGCGCCCCTTGCACACTCTCTATTGGTGCTTATATTCACCGTCCAAGACCAAGGGATTGTAGCATGAAAATAGCCATCACAGGATGCGGTATCGGCGGTTTAGCCTTTGCAAATTTTGCCGCACGCGCGGGCTTCGATGTGACTTTATTCGACCAGTTCAACACCGCTGCCCCCGTTGGCTCTGGCCTCGTCATCCAACCCGTTGGCCTGCGCATTTTAGAACGTCTCGGTGCCGCCCAAGAAGCCTTGGACAAAGGTGCCAAAGGCTACCACATGATCGGCTACGAGTCCCGCTCAGGGCGTAAAGTTCTAGATGTTTCATACGGCGCGCTTGGCGGCGACAGCTTCGGGCTTGGCATCCACCGCGCCAGCCTGTTTACCGCCTTACTCAATGCCGCCACGAACCAAGGCATAAAAGTAACCCCCAACCACAAAGTCACCCGYACCACGCTAACCGATGCGGGCAGGTTTCTACATTTTGAAGACGGCAAAACCGCAGGGCCTTTTGATTTGGTCGTTGATGCCAGCGGCGCAAGTTCCCCGCTCAGCCCGCTCAAAGCCAAACCCCTGCCTTACGGGGCAATCTGGGCAACGGTGGATTGGCCTGACGACTGCGCATTGCAATACGACCGCCTGCACCAAARATACCGCCGCGCCCATAATATGATCGGTGTGTTGCCCATCGGAACCCTGCCCGATCAGACCACGCGAAAGGCCGCGCTGTTTTGGTCATTGCCGCGCAATCAGTTCCAAGACTGGCAGAACACCCCCATCGCCCAATGGCGCAGTGATGCCAAAACCCTTTGGCCAGAGCTTGCGCCCTTTGTCGATCAAATCACCGACCACAGCCAGATGACCCTTGCGACCTATACCCATGGATCTTCGCGCAAACCCTACGCTGACCGCATCGTCTATATTGGTGACGCCGCCCACCGTGCCAGCCCGCAACTGGGACAAGGGGCAAACATGGCACTGCTCGACGCCTACGCGCTATGCGAAGCGCTTAAATCCTATACCTTGGCCCAAGCCCTGCACGCCTATGTCGTCGCACGCAGACCACACACCGCGCTTTACCAAACTATGAGCTGGGCCTTTACCCCAATGTATCAATCAGACAGCCGACTATTGCCGCTTTTGCGCGACTATATCCTAGCCCCGCTCAGCACCTTTGTGCCCGTCTCATCTATTCTGACCAGTCTGGTCAAAGGCACCATGGTGCCACCCCACCGTGGTTTTTAGTCGCAAATCGCCCTATTTTGGCGTTTTTCCTTTAACTTGAGCCCATCATTGGTTAGACGCGCATCAAACTTCCCTAATTGACTGGACGCTTCGTTGGCTCGTTTCACCACAATTTCCGATTTCGCACGTAACCTGCGCAAAGACACTAATTCCCCAAACACCAACAAAATGGGTGTGGGGCAGTTTGGTATCGAAATTCTATCGGGTCTTACCGTTGCCTTGGCCTTGGTTCCCGAAGCCATCGCTTTTGCCTTTGTCGCAGGGGTGCCGCCCTTAGTCGGGCTTTATGCGGCTTTTATGGTCGGGCTGATCACCGCCCTATTTGGCGGACGCCCAGGCATGATTTCAGGTGCCACAGGTGCGCTGGCGGTTGTCATGGTCGCGCTTGTCGCCGATCACGGCATTCAATACCTGTTCGCAACCGTCATTTTGATGGGCATTCTACAAGTCCTTGCAGGTGCGTTCAAACTGGGTAAATTTATCCGCATGGTGCCACATCCCGTCATGTTGGGCTTTGTAAACGGCCTCGCAATCGTGATTTTTCTGGCACAGCTTGAACAATTCAAAGTTCCCGACACCGTCGGAGGCCACACATGGATGTCAGGCATAACCCTATGGCTGACACTCGGTTTGGTTGGCGCAACCATGTTGATCATCTGGGGCACCCCCAAGATCACAAAACTGTTCCCCGCGCCGCTTGCCGCCATCGGGCTTGTCGCCCTCGCAGTAATTTTCCTAGACATCCCCGTGCCGCGCGTTGGCGATTTAGCCACCCTCAAAGGCGGCCTACCACAGTTCGCGTTTCCAACAGTTCCGCTGAACTTTGAAACCCTGAAAATCATCTTCCCCTACGCCGTCATCCTTGCCGCCATTGGCCTGATTGAAAGCTTGCTGACCCTAAACTTGGTCGGCGAAATTACCCGTGAACGCGGCGGTGCCAGCAAAGAATGTATCGCCCAAGGTGGTGCAAACATCGTCACAGGTTTCTTTGGTGGCATGGGCGGTTGCGCGATGATCGGGCAATCCATGATCAACGTAAACTCAGGCGGGCGTCACCGTCTGTCAGGTATCGCCGCCGCATTATTCTTGCTCAGCTTTATTCTGTTTGCCTCGCCCATCATCGAACTGATCCCACTGGCCGCATTGGTCGGTGTGATGTTCATGGTCGTGATCGGTACCTTTGCATGGCAATCTTTCCGCCTGATGCGCCGCATCCCGATTTCTGACGCGCTGGTGATCTTGGTCGTGACTGTTGTCACCGTTTATGAAGACCTTGCCATCGCTGTCGTTGTCGGCGTCATCATCTCGGCACTGGTCTACGCATGGAACGCGGCGGCACGCATTCAAGCGCGTCCGCATGATAGCCACTCGGAAAAAGGCGCGCGGGTCTACGACATTCAAGGCCCCTTGTTCTTTGGTTCAGCCGCAAAATTCCAAGAACTGTTTGACCCAGAGCAAGACCCTGACACCGTCATCCTGGACTTCAACCAATCCCGCGTTGTCGATCAAAGTGCGCTACAAGCCATTGAAGCCGTCGCCGATAAATATGCCCAAGCAGGCAAAAAACTAAAACTGCGCCACCTATCCAAAGACTGCTACCGCCTGTTGCGCGGCGCAGGGCAGTTAATGATTGAAACAAACGACGACCCCAGCTACCGACTGGCCGTTGAATATGATGTCAAACTAGGGCGTCTTGGCGGTCACTAAAACATTCCTTTAGGGTGTTTCGGCACCCTAAAGACGGGCGTATTTTTCACGTTCAATCAACAAATACTCAATGCTTGCATCCAAGCCTTGCGCTTCAAAAAATCCAGATAAACCCGCTCCGACATGTTGCCCGTTCACAACCCGACCGCGCAACAACCCATTACGATTCGTCCGTAATATTTCAATATTTTGCGTCAGGTTAAAATACTTATGCCCCTTGGCAAAGGCCGCTTCCAACTTGGCACGATCCCCCTTAGGGCAAACCTCACGCAGCTTATAGCCCCGTTTTGCCCGTTCAAAAATGGTTTGCGGCGTACAATACGTTGCATTGCCTTGCGTCCAGCCTCGCATCCAATCTTTGCTGTCCACCGAAACACCCGCATGACCACAGCTGTTCACATGCTTGCTCACAACGTCAGAGCYGCGCCCCTTTTGACCATCAGACACCCCAATTTGTGCCCAATTCGCCGTCGCGCATTGCTGCTCGGTTAGCAAACACCCCGACAATAGAAATGCAGACAACGCAGATATAACAACACTTTTCATAAAACACCTCGAACAAGCTTATACCTTATACATAAGATAGTTTCTAAAGTTTTAAAGCGTCTCGACAATCTTAGGCATCCATCCAGATCGTAACAGGGCCGTCATTGACCAGCGAAACTTTCATATCCGCGCCAAATTCCCCCGYCTGCACAGGCACACCCAAACRTTCAACATCAACGCAGAACTGTTGATATAAAATCTTTCCTGCCTCAGGTTTCTCGGCCTTGGAAAACCCRGGGCGGTTCCCCGATGATACATCTGCGGCCAARGTRAATTGGCTGACAATCAACGCCGCMCCRCCCACATCTAGTAGCGATTTATTCATWCGCCCCGCATCGTCTTTAAAGATACGCAGCTTAGCGATTTTTTGCGCCATCTTTTGGGATTTCGCCGCCTCGTCGCCTGCCATAGCACAGATCAAGACCAGTAAACCGTCCTCAATCTGCCCCGTAATTTTCCCGTCAATTGTCACCTGTGCAGATATCACACGTTGAATAAGTGCCCGCATATTTCAATCCTCAATTTGGCCATACCCTAGCGAAAACAAAGTCGAACAAAAAGCGGGATGATCTTTGTTTAAAAACATATCCAGCTTGAGGCCAAAAAGCACGAATACCCCTTGACCCCTCGCCATATCTGACTTAATCACGCCTCACCTTTGGCGGGGTAGCTCAGGTGGTTAGAGCACGGGAATCATAATCCTGGTGTCGGGGGTTCAAGTCCCTCTCCCGCTACCAATACTCTCAAAGGCTTCGCGTTAATCCGCCAAGCCTTTTTTGTTTTGGGTCTCCATGTTACGGCATCATCCCCACGACAATTTAAATCTTTTATTACAGCGTGCTAACGCCCTGCCCTATCTAGGGCAAACCCGCCAGTTTAGCAGGCTTCGGCCCGCCTGTTGCCCAGTCCAACAGTTCAGCTGTGTGAACAATCGGCACCTTTGAACCTGATCCGATTTGCATCATACAACCAATATTTCCCGCCGAAATAA
>NVSA01000059.1 GCA_002401045.1 Paracoccaceae bacterium | reverse complement strand
TCTTCAAAATGTTTTACAGCGCATCCATGAGGGATCCACTATATTGTGATCAGGTATTGCCCGCGCACTACCCGTCTAATGATCGCAAGTCAAGCATAAATTGAAAAAACGGCACCCGAAGGCACCGTTTAAATCATTTGAGCTTACTGCTTAAACCAGTGCTAGGTTGGTCGCGTTGCTTTTGCCATCGCGGCCTTCTTCTAGCTCATAAGTAACCTTTTGGTCATCTTCTAGGCCTTGTAGACCTGCGGCTTGTACCGCCGTGACGTGTACAAACACATCATTGCCGCCATCGTCAGGTTGAATAAAGCCGAAGCCTTTAGTTGAGTTGAACCATTTTACGGTGCCATTTGCCATCCGTTTTCTCCTAATATTCGCCACACGCGACGTGCCGTGGCGGGGTGGTGTTGCCGTTCGTGTCATAATCAGCGGCATCAGTTATTGAAGACGGCAGATTGGTGAATTAATCAGCTTCACGCGGGTATATTGATATTTTYTCATCGAAATGCAAGCCTTTCTGCTTTAGGTGGTTTTATAAGCGAAAAAGGGGCCTGAAATGGATTTAACACTCTATGGTTTGAAAAACTGTGATACCTGCCGCAAAGCGCTCAAGGCGCTCAGCTCTGCAGGGCATACCGTGACCTATATAGATGTGCGCGCAGATGGTGTTGACACGGATAAGCTGGCAGAGTTCCACACGACTTTTGGCGATGCGTTGACCAATACACGCTCAACAACGTGGCGCGGCTTGTCGGACGCAGAGCGCCAAACACCCGCCTTGCAACTGTTACAAACCCATCCAACCTTGATGAAACGCCCGGTGATTGAGGGCGCGGATGCCCCGACATTAGGCTGGGGCAAAGACATACCMGCACTATACGGGCTATGATTTAGCCTTGAAATCCCCACCCGTTATGCCCAAATGAGACNAAAGAAATCAAAGACAGGATCCCCCATGCGCAATACCGTTTTAATCCTTGGCATTATATCTGGCCTCTGGGGCATGTTGGTGGGCTTTTTCGGCTATGGCTATACCGAATTCATCGACTGGTTTGGCGAAGTGCCAGACATTGCCGAGCAGGTCGATCATGTGAGCCGCACACGGTTTGTCAGCCTCATCGGCCCCGTCCTAGCCCTTGTGGGCGGCGGCATGGCACATGCACGCCCGTTGTGGTCGGGACCTATTTTGCTGATTTCAGCGGCGCTGATGTATTGGGGCTTTGAATTTGGTGCCTTCACCATGTTCCCGATTACACTGTCGCTGGTTGCAGGGCTTTTGGCACTGCTGGCCTCTTATACTAAGGGCGATTAGCGGCGTAATAGGCGATCAACTGAGATTACGCCTGCGCCTTTGACCACTAAGATTATCAAAATACTGACCCAGAGCAGGCGTTGATCCAAGATCAAAGCGTCGGGTGCACCATCAAACCATGCGCCCAGATCACTGCCGCCCACGCCGTGGCCTGTGATATCGACGATCGATTGCACAAAGATAAAGCCGATCATGCCCAAAGCAGCCAGTCGGGTGAACAATCCGACTAAGATCAATAACGGTAGGATAAATTCGGCAGTGGTTCCTGCCACAGCGACCAACCAGTGAAACGTATTTAATCCTGCGCTATCATAACCCGCGGCCTCAAAGGCTTTGGGGAATATCTGGATATAGGCGGTATCTGAGGGGGATAGAAAACCGAAAATCCCATCGCCGATTTTGGTCTTGGCCGAGTTCCAAAAGTAAATTAAAAGCACCGCCGCAAAGCTAAACCGCGCCAGTGTCGGCAATAGCCACGCCCCTGCGATACGGTCTATTAAAGCGACGAATTGGTCGTARATTGTGATGATTTTTTGCATGATCTTCCCCTTATAGCATTATGTTTGTAATCGTTTTTGTTCTCAGCATYAGACTCAGTGCGTTCGATAGGTCAAAGCCGTCGTCCAGCGYCGTCGCCRCCTCATATGCCGCTTGTAGCGTCTGTGTTTTTAGTGCGTTTAAGAAAGCATATGTGGCAGGATCAATCAGGTGTAATTCGGTGTCCAGCTCTGGGCGCACAACCAAAACACATTCGCCTTGTGGTGTTGGCTTTGGCGCGTCTTCAATCATATTCAGACACCAAATGCCGTGAATGGGATAATCGGATGTGATTAATCTGACCGATGGATCAAGGATCAGGCGGGCCTGCATCAAGTGTTCAGGGTCAATTTTTGTTAGATCATCGGGGGCAATCGCCGTGGCGTCCGCCGCATGATAGCTTTCGCGCCGCAGATGTTCTAGGCGGGCGATATCAGGCAAATAGGGCAGGGATTGCGCGGGTTCAAACCCTGCTAGAAACTCAGGGAAATCATCGCCGTAGAGCATTAATATCGGATGTTTTGGCGGGTGCGCCCGCACGTGTACCCCTGCCATAGCATTGAAAAATTCATCGCCCACCAGTTTATGGATCACAGGAAAAGCATCTTGCATCGCATCGGTCAAACTGACGATGACATTGTTGCGGTAGACATCAAAGCGTTTGCCAGCGGGGCGACCTTGCGGATCGCTCAGCCCTGTAGGACGCGGTAAATCAGGGTTTAGAACGGCGGCGACAAAATTGGCTTGGCTGACGGTCATTGCGCCGCAACCATTTGATTTTGCGCTAAAATACCATCTGCTTGGGAAACTTCATTGGCCAAGACCGACCAGTCAGGCACATCGTTATCCCATTCGATCAAAGTCGGACGCAGGCCTGATTTTTGCACGGTATATTCATACAGATCCCACACAGGATCCACCACGGGGCGCGAATGACTGTCGATCAACAAGACCTCGCCGTGGTCATCGGCGTCTTGTTCATGGCCGCCCAAATGCAGCTCGCCGACATGTTCTAACGGGTAGGCGTCGATGTAATCTGTGGGGGCGAATTTTTGGTTGGTGGCGGAGACAAAAACATTGTTGATATCCAGCAAAAGCCCGCAGCCTGATTGGGCGACGACCTCGGATAAAAAATCCACCTCTGACATGTCACTTTCATCAAAGGCACAATAGGTTGACGGATTTTCCAGCAACATTTTGCGCCCGATGGTGTTTTGCACCTGATCCACATGCGCGGCCACACGAGTGGCGGTGGCTTGAGTATAAGGCACGGGTAGCAGATCGTTAAAATACTGCGTATCATGGGTCGACCATGCCAGATGTTCGGAAAATAGGGCAGGGTTCAGCCAATCCACCAGATGTTTAAGCCGTGCCAGATGTGCTGTGTCCAGCGCGCCTTCGCCACCAATTGATAAGCCGACACCATGGCATGAGATCGGGTAGATTTCGGCGAGGTGTTTGAGCTGGGCAATCGGGCGACCGCCATCGCCCATATAGTTTTCGGCATGGATTTCCAGCCATGAAACTTGCGCGGGGTTTTGTAAAATAGCGTCAAGATGCTGGGGCTTATACCCGACACCTGCACGGTTTGGCATCTTGAGTGACGACATTATAGAACTCCCCTTGAAAGATGGATGGGCGCAGATCGCCCACCCAAAAGATATCGTTTATGCAGGGATGTCGCGCATCAAAGGCTCTAGTGAACCCATGCGCATTTTGCCACCTGACATTTCGGCAGGAAGTTCGATGCCAGCGCATGTGCCCGCTGCAACCAATGTCCAAGCATTGCCTTGGTAGTCGGCTTTTGAAGTGCCTGCACAAGATGTACCAGGACCCGCCGCACAGCCATTTTCGCCAGCGAGTGCAACGCCGTAGCATTTCTCTTTACCCGCAGCAGATGCAGATGTTGTGAAGGTTGATACGGCAGCTGCAACAGCTGTAACGATTGTAAGTGTTTTTACGATTTTTGACATTATGTGTCTCTCCAAGGTGTTCGTTTGATTTTATGTACCGCAGTTGCGATGACGCTTTCCTAGCAAACTCAATTCGTAACGCGCTACTCACATCGGCGTGTTACACGTGTAGTTCAACGGCTGTAACATTTGCTCAAAACACAAAAAAGGCCCCCGAAGGAGCCTTTAATCATTTGAATTTTATAGATTTTATCCGACGAAAGCCTTTTCGATCACGAATTGTGCGGGCATAGAATTTGACCCTTCGTCTAATCCTGCGGCCTCTAAAATTTCTTTTATGTCAGCGTTAAACGTCAATGATCCGCAGACCATGCCGCGATCCGTGTCTGGATTCAGCGGCTCAATGCCCAAATCTTTGAACACTTCACCGTTTTCAATCAAGGTGGTGATACGTCCCATCTTGGGGCTGTCTTCGCGGGTGGTGGTTGGGTAGTAGCGTACCTTGTCACCGACCAGCTCACCAATCAAAGGATCGTCTTTCAAGCTTTCAATCAGACGGCGACCATATTCCAAATCGGCCACTTCGCGACAGGTATGGGTCATGATGATCTCGTCGAATTTCTCATAAGTATCGGGGTCACGCAACAGCGACGCAAAGGGGGCGAACCCTGTACCCGTTGCAAAGAACCACACTCGTTTTCCAGGCAATAGCGCATCATGCACCAGCGTGCCCACGGGCTTAGGGCGGATAATCACTTGGTCGCCAACTTTGATGTTTTGTAATCTTGACGTCAGCGGTCCGTTGGGGACTTTGATCGAATAGAACTCTAACTCGTCATCCCATGACGGCGAGGCGATTGAATAGGCGCGCAACAGCGGTTTGCCATTATCGCCCATCAACCCGATCATCACGAATTCACCAGAGCGGAACCGCAACGATTGCGGACGGGTTACGCGAAAACGAAACAGGGTGTCGGTGTAATGTTCAACCAGCGTCACAGTCTGCGCGTTCGGTAGAACAGGTTTTGCTTTTTCGGTGGTCAAGGCAGTTTGCTCAGTCATATCGTTTTCTTTCATCGAGGAGGTAGTCGAAAATTAGGGTTTTGGCAATTAGCCACGCTGGCGGAGGCGCGCTTGGTAGTCATGAGACTGCCAATCAGCCCGAAACAGCCATTGTTCTTGCGGTTGGCGGGCGGCGAGATCATCGCTGATTTCAACCTCGTCAAAACCACAACGTCGCGCCATGGTATATTGGTCGGCTAACAGATGCCCATGGGCACGCAAACGACCGCCAAAGCCTAGCAGGCGCAAATGACGTGCAATGGTGAAACCACGCCCGTCCGCCGAGCTGGGGAAATCAATGCGGATGATCGCCACTTGGTTGAAATAGGGTTTGATTTGCTCGGCACCGACCGTGTTTGGCACGTCTAATCCGTAGCCTGCGTCCGAGGCAAAGGCCGATGAGGTCACACCTTCCCAGTCGCGAAAACCGTTTGTCCAGTCATCGGCAACAAAGCCAGTATCTGTGATTAATTGTGACATGATCTTACTCCGCATTCTGTTTTGTTACGCCGTCAGGCGTGAAATGAATTCCGCATTCAACCTTTTGCGCCCCGCGCCAACGACCAGCACGTTCATCCTCGCCCTCTTTGACGGGGCTGGTACAAGGTGCACAGCCAATCGACGGATAGCCTTTGGCAATCATCGGGTGGCGCGGCAATCTGTTATTGATGATGTAATCTTGTAAATCCGCCTTACGCCAATGGGCAAGGGGGTTGATTTTAATCCGCTTATCATCTTCGTTTTCAAACAAATCCAAAGCCGCACGGGTACCCGCCTGAAAGCGTTTACGCCCTGTGATCCACGCATCAAAACCGTTCAGCGCATTTTCCAACGGCTCGGTTTTGCGCAAGGCACAACAAGCATCGGTATTGGCCAGATGTAGCCGCCCGAACGGGTCGATCTTGGCCACATCTTCTGGGGCGGCCTTAATGACGCGCACATCTTGSAGCTCTAATATCTCGGCAACCTCTTGTTGATATGCCAACGTTTCTGGAAACAACATCTCCGTGTCGATGAACAAAACAGGCGTTTCAGGCTTGATGATCGACACCATATGCAACARCACAATGCTTTCGGCACCAAAAGACGACACCATCGCGGTGTTGCCCAGAATTGGATCTTCCAAAGCTTGGCGTAAAACGGGAATAGCCGCGTGATGACGATACGCGTCATTCAGCATCTCTACCCGTTCTTGCACATCTGGTTTATAGGTTTCCATCAGCATGACTATTCCGCCGCTACTTTCGTCTCTGGGTAAAGTGCGGCTTTAAACGGCTCTGCCCCCAATCGACGGTAGGTGTYCAAAAAGCTTTCTTGCGCGTCTTGGCGCACCTCAAGATAGGCGTAAATAATACGTTCAATCGCAGGRATAATCTCGGTATATGAAAARCCTTTACCCGCACGTTCCCCGATCGTGGCATCTTGCGACCCGTCACCGCCAAGGGTGATCTGGTAGCTTTCAACGCCAGCACGRTCYAGTCCCAAGATACCGATGTGGCCAACATGGTGATGACCACAAGCATTGATACAGCCCGAAATTTTGATCTTCAGCGGGCCAATTTCATGCTCYAATTTTAACTCATCAAACCGTATGGCGATTTTCTGGGCAATCGGGATAGAGCGCGCCGTAGCCAGCGCACAGTAATCCATACCAGGGCAGGCGATAATATCGGAAATCAGCCCGATGTTTGCCGTTGCCAAGCCATGGGCGGCAAGGGCGGCATAAACCGCAGGAATGTCTGATTTATGTACATGGGGCAAAATGGCATTTTGCTCATGGCTGATGCGAATCTCATCATGGGCGTATTGTTTCGCCAAATCCGCAATCACGCGCATCTGATCCGAGGTGACATCGCCGGGCGTCTCACCATGTTTCTTGATGCTGATCGACACGATTGCATAATCAGGGTTGCGGTGTTCTACCAGATTAGTATCGGCAAAAGAACGCAAAGCTGGGGTGGTGTTCAGCGCCGCATAGAAACTGTCGGTTGAGGCTACCTTATAAACAGGCTCGGCAAAGGCCGCTTGAATTTCAGCGAACAGCTTTTGATCATAGCCGCCATAAACCGCACGTTGGATCACAAAGCGTTCTTCAACCAGTTCTTTGATCTTTTCGATACCGTTTTCATGCACCGTGATTTTGATCCGTGCTTTATATTTGTTATCGCGACGTCCCAGCTTGTTATAAATCTGCATGATGGCTTCGCAATAGGGCAACAGGTCTGCGCGCGGGAGGAATTCGCGCAGAACCTTGCCTATCATTGGTGTACGGCCCAAGCCGCCCCCAACAATCACTTCATAACCAATCTCGCCCGCGTCATTGCGCAATATACGCAGGCCAACATCATGGGCTTTGATCACTGCACGGTCATTTTCAGAACCCGTGACTGCAAATTTGAATTTACGCCCCAGAAAAGCAAACTCTGGGTGATCCGTTGACCATTGGCGCAGTAATTCAGCCGTCGGGCGCGGGTCTTCGACCTCATCGGCCGCAGCGCCTGCAAAATGATCTGCCGTCACGTTGCGAATACAATTTCCTGACGTTTGAATGGCGTGCATTTCCACATCTGCCAAAGCTTGTAACATGTCAGGCACATCGTGCAGTTTTGGCCAGTTGTACTGGATGTTCTGACGGGTGGTGAAGTGACCGTAACCCTTGTCGAACTTATCGGCGATATCGGCCAAAACCTGCATTTGCGCACTGCGCAGAGTGCCATAAGGCACCGCCACGCGCAGCATATAGGCGTGCAATTGCAGATAAAGCCCGTTCATCAGGCGCAAAGGTTTAAATTCATCCTCGGTCAACGATCCGTCAATGCGGCGCTCTACCTGTGCGCGAAACTGGTTCACGCGGGTTTGGACGTAATCTGTGTCAAACTCGGAGTAGCTATACATGATTATACCTTTGCCTGTTTGCCGTGGTCATAATTCGACGGGCCACGGGTGCGAAATTCTTCGCGAAAATGGGTGGGAATAGGTTTGCCGCCTTCAAGACGGGCATCAGCCAGATAAGCGCCGACGAGGGTTTCCGACAGAGTGTTTGCCAGTGCCAAGGCTTCATTGGCGCGGGTCTCATCGTCTAAATATAACGCGTCATCATGGGATGTAACCCAATCACCTGAGGCGCTGTAATAGACCACATCGCCCTCTAATAGACGGTTAGCGGTGAGAACTTTTGGGGTAAATGCGCGTGCCATTATGCCTGCTCCGTCTTGGGTTTATTGTTGGGCTGGGTGTTATTGTTGTCGTGTCTATAGGGCTGGGTTGGGGCAACCACAGCCGCATGAATATCAGTGTAAGGGATCGTGCTTGCTTTCAATGCCGCGCTTAAATCATCCCTTGAAGCCTGTAAATATACAATCTGCTTGCCTGCCTGAGCCTGTTGGATCAGGGCATCTGCCGTGATGCTCTGGACGGCGAAAATATCTGCCTCACGGCGTGCGAGTTCTAATATTTCATGGGTCGTTTGTGTGTCATGCACAACAATATCAGCGTCATGCAAGGCGTTGCGGGCTTTCAGGCTGAGCAATTCCGCATCCCCAGAACCCGTTCCCAACAGCCAGATATGACCTGTTTTCGAGGCTTTGTTCTGAGTTTGGCTAAACAGCGTGTTTAAAAAGGCCAAAGCCGCAGGGACGCCGCCCTTGGCATAGGCATCGATGCCGCGTTGGGAATAAAATTGCGCCCAAAACTCACGTCGCGCCAAGCCTGAGGGCAGTTTTTGCGCCGTTGCACGAAAGCTCTGACCAATGCGCGCAAGCGCGCCCAAAGAGGTCGGCAGGGTTTCTTCGAGCTGTTGTTTGATCTGGCGCGCCAACACAGGGGCGGCACCTTGGGTGCCAATCGCAATCGTCACAGGGGTACGGTCCACAATGGCAGGGGTGATAAACTGGCTGGCGTCCAGATCATCCACCACATTGACCAAGATACCTGCGGCGCGGGCAATCCCAGCCACGCGGGTATCTTCAGTGGTATTATCATTGGCGGCATAAAACAAAGCGGCCTCCGCGATATCATCCTGCGCCAAAGCCCGGGGTGTCAAAGTCAGCTTACCTTGATCCGCCCAGTGCAGAATTTGCGGGGCAGGGTTCGCGCCATAAACATCAATATGCGCCGCCGTCTTGAGCAATAGACGCAGCTTTGCAATCGCACAGGCTTGCGCACCTGATACAACAACGCGTTGGTCATCTAAGGACAAAAAGATCGGGAAATGGCGCATAGCTTTTTCCAATAGTTTCTAGGTTTCAATGGTATATATAGCCTAAACGGAATAAAATTCCTATACATCGGGGTCTATATCCCTTAAATAGGAACAATGTGCCGATTTACGGGGCTAACCTAAGATGAATTTTCCAATTTAAGGATAAATAGGAATGGCTGACCAACTTGACGTGATAGATCGAAAGATTCTGAATGAACTTCAACGCGATGCATCACAAAGTCTTGATGACATTGCCAAAAAAGTTGGGGCATCAAAAACCCCTGTTTGGAACCGTATTCGCAAGCACCGCGCATCGGGTTTGATCAAATCTGACACGGTTATTCTGGATCCTGACAAGCTGGGGCTAGAGGCGTGTTTCTTTGTTTTGATACGCACCTCTGAACATGAAAAAGACTGGCAAGACAAGTTCTTACAGACGCTTCTTGATCGTAATGAAGTGCTGGAAGCGCACCGTTTGGCAGGTGATATCGACTACATTTTAAAGGTGCGGGTCAAGAACGCCAAAGCGTATGATGCGTTCTACCAAGCCCTGATTGCCGAGGTGAAAATATTCAACGTCACGGCGCTGTTGTCGATGGAAGAAATCAAATCGACAACTATTCTGGCGGTCTAGTTACCGCTTAAGCAACATATTCGATTTTTTACGTACCAAAACCGTGCGTAAATCATGCATCGCCATCAATAAATCATCCGCAAATTCAGCAATTTGCCCGTCTGTGGCATCGGCATTGATCCAATGCGCTGTGTCGTTCAGGTAATCCGTGGTGCGCTTAATATCATCCACTTTACGCGCCGCCAAAATCTTACGGCGGTTAACGATCCAGGCATCAATTTCATTGCGCTCCGACGCCGTAGGAATCGCGTCGCCTTGGGGCTTCATATTGCCATTGCGCACATTGACCACCGCGATTTGGATCAATTCCAGTCGCTTTTGGCGGTTTTCAGTATCTACACGAAATACAAATGCACCGTTTTCACGGACGCGGAAGTAGAGTGCGGGTTTATCTGCCATGCTGCTCAATGCCTTTTTTGTCTAGCATAAACAGTCACCTGATTTAGGTCAACGCTGCACAGAACTTTTGAATGCGTGTGCAGGCATCGGTTAAATCTTTTGTCGATGCCGCGTAGCTGACGCGAAAATTCGGGCTTAAGCCAAAAGCCGCGCCAAACACCACCGCCACCCCGTAGGTTGACAGCAGTTCCGTAGCGAAATCTTCGTCCGTGGCGATCACTTTGCCAGACGGGGCGGTTTTGCCGATACAGCCTGAAATTGACGGGTAGACATAGAACGCGCCTTCGGGTTTGTGACATTCAATACCGTCCGCAAGGTTCAGTAATTCCACGACTAAATTGCGCCGTTCTTCAAAGATCGGGCGGCTGGTATCGATATAATCTTGCGGCCCGCTTAGGGCTTCTACGGCGGCATATTGACTAACCGTGCAAGGGTTTGACGTGCTTTGCGATTGCAGGGTTTTCATCGCTTTGATCAAAGATGCAGGCCCGCCCGCATAGCCAATGCGCCAGCCCGTCATCGCGTAAGCTTTGGACACGCCGTTCACCGTCAATGTCCGATCGTAAAGCGCAGGTTCCACTTGGGCAGGGGTACAAAACTTGAAATCATCATAGGTCAGGTGTTCATACATATCATCGGTCAAAACCCAGACATGCGGGTGCTTTAACAACACATCTGTCAGGGCTTTTAGCTCATCCCAGCTATAGCCTGCACCAGACGGGTTCGAGGGCGAGTTGAAAATCAACCATTTGGTCTTGGGCGTGATCGCCGATTCCAGTTGATCTGCGGTCATTTTATAATGGCTTTGCGGGCTGGTTTTGACGATCTTAGGGGTGCCGCCTGCCAGAAAAACCATGTCAGGATAAGACACCCAATATGGGGCGGGGATCACGACTTCGTCACCCGCATTCAGGGTTGCCATCAGTGCGTTATACAACACTTGCTTGCCGCCAGATCCGATGGTTATTTGAT
>NVSA01000058.1 GCA_002401045.1 Paracoccaceae bacterium | reverse complement strand
TATCTGGTATTTCACTATTTCCTAATGGTTCGGTACAACCATAACCTCTTAATATAACCCTTTCTATCGCAATACCTGCATTAGCCATTCTGTTACCAACAGCTAAAGTTCTGTGATAAGAAAGTAAGGTATCTTGTTTGTTTACCTCATTTAAGCTTGAATAACCTCTCAACTTTATTTTAAAATTGGTGTTATCGTGCAACACCTCAATAATTTGGTTTATCAAATTGAACGACTCAATGTTTATGATTGTATCATTCGAAGCAAAATATACCGTTGGAATTACTGGCTTATCAACAATCTGCTCCCCAACATCATTATTTGATGAACAACAACCAATCGAAACCCAACAGGCTTAACCCTTCGGCGGCAACAGGGCTGGTCAGGGACATCCAAAGACCATCAAGGGGATCGCCTGCTTGCAAGCTTTCCTTGAATTTATTTATCGGTGTACGCATCAGACGAACTGCACAGCAACAGACCCCAAAGGCCCGAAATCAGCGTGCAATGTATCGCCACGTTCAGCCCAAACGGGACGTGTGAAACTACCTGACAACATCATATGCCCAGGTTCAAGAACGGTACCAAAGGGTGCCAGTTTATTCGCAAGCCACGCAATTGCCATTGCAGGATGACCTAACACACCGCAAGCCAAACCCGTCTCTTCAATCTGACTGTTACGGTAGAATGCAGCGCCAACCCAGCGCAAATCCACATCTTCAGGACGTACAGGGCGACCGCCCAAAACGATACCAGCCGCCGCACCATTATCTGCAACCGTGTCATAAATTTTGCGCGGTTCGGTCACACGCGCATCGATGATCTCAATCGACGGGACAACCCATTCAGTTGCCCGCATCACATCAATCAGTCCAACATTTGGCCCTTGAAGCGGTTCTTTCAGAATAAAAGTCAGCTCTGGTTCGACCCGCGGCACACAAAAATCGTCAAAGTTCACCTTTGCACCATCTTGCAACACCAGGTCTTCAAACAAATACCCGTAATCTGGCTCATCAATCTTAGAGGCTGCTTGCATCGCCTTAGAGGTCAAACCAATCTTATGACCAATAATCTTTACCCCCGCTTTTTGCTTTGCCTCAGCGACAGCACTAGAAATTGCATAGCTATCGGCGATTTCAATATCGGGAAACATTTCTGACGGGCGGCGGCCTTGCACTTTGGTGCGGTGGCTTTCAAGCAATCCGTCGACACAGGTTTGGCGGTCTTTATCACTCAGCATATCTTATCCTTTAATGTTTGATGCACACATTGCGTAATTCGGTATAAAACTCGAGCGAATGGATCCCGCCTTCACGACCAATACCGCTGGCTTTTGAACCGCCAAAAGGCGTGCGTAAATCACGTAAGAACCAGCAATTAACCCAGCTAATCCCGACCTCAACTTGTTTTGCCACACGGTGCGCCGTGCCAAGGTTTGATGTCCAAATCGATGTAGCCAAACCGTAGGGCGAATTATTCGCCAAGGCGATGCCTTCTTCTTCGGTGTCAAAGGGGCGAATGTGGGTACAAGGGCCAAATATTTCTTCACGTACAACGGGGTGATCTTCGTCCAATCCCGTCCAAACAGTGGGTTCAACCCAATAGCCGCCTTCATAACCTTGAATTTGAGGGGTGCCACCACCCGCCAAAACCTCTGCGCCACCTGCGCGGGCTTTGTCATAATAAGACAGTACTTTATCGCGGTGCTCTGCAGATATAACCGTGCCCATTGTGGTTGCAGGATCAAACGGATCACCCATTTGATAACTGCCCGCTGTTGCGGCTAAACCTTCACAGATTTGGTCATAAATCCCCCGCTGGACATATAAGCGTTCAGTCCCAAGACATACCTGCCCAGTATTTGCAAAGCATGCCCGTCCAATGCCTTCAAGCGTTGCGGCCAARTCTGCATCATCAAAAATGATGCCCGCATTTTTACCCCCCAGTTCAAGACTAACAGGGCGCACGCCGTTAGCGGCGGCTTTCATAATTGCTTCGCCCGTACAGGTCTCACCCGTAAAGGTAATGCCATCAACGCCTGGATGGCTGGTCAAAAATTCACCTGCGGCATCWGCCCCAAAACCATGCACCACATTATACACGCCGCGCGGGATACCAACATCGTTCATAACCTCGCCCAACAAAGTTGCTGTAGCGGGTGTTTGCTCGGATGGTTTCACAACAACAGTATTGCCACAAGCAAGTGCTGGGGCCACTTTCCAAGTCATCAACAACAGCGGCAAGTTCCAAGGGCACACAACCCCGATCACACCGCGCGGACCACGAAGCGAATAATTCAACGCCCCGCCACCATCTGGCGTCGCCATCTCAAATGTCTCGGTTGAGGCCGTCAGTATCTGGTCAGCAAATACATTAAAATTCGCTGCACCGCGCGGAATATCTATGTGGCTAGCAATGCTATGCGGTTTGCCAGTATCGCGAATTTCAGCGGCAAGAAATTCATCAAAACGCGCATTAATTCCGTCAGCCACTTTGCGCAGCAATGCAACACGTTCTGGCACACTCATACGACCCCACGGACCTTTTAGCGCCGCTTGCGCTGCACCAACGGCCGCATCAACATCTGACTTTCCTGCCGCGGATACTTCCGCAAAGGCTTCGCCAGTTGTTGGGAAATAGTTGGCGTATTCGCCCCCAGTCCCTGCGGTGAATTCACCATCAATAAAGTTAAGAATTTTCTGCACAGTTCTATCCTTTAGTTCTGTTGTGGCAACTCTGGGTCGCCGTAACTTAAATAATCCCACATACGTTCAAAAATGCGCCCCTGACGGGTGGCACGTTCTTCCGCTTGGCTGTTCGATATTGTTGGTGCTTGGCTCAAACCCGTTGAGAGCGCCGCAAGTTCAATACGGCACATATCTTCCAGATACCAAGCCAGCCCAACCGCTTCGGGGAGCGTCGCAGCTGTTACAACAGCGCCGTTTCCGCGCATCATCACACCAGCGCTATCGCCCATCGCATCAATCACACCACTTGCACGATCATCATCGCGCACCAATTGAATATCTTGCCAAAGACCCACACGCGGCGTGAAATAAGTACCAAACCCGTGACGGATTTCAGGCACACGACCAAGGGCGGCCAGCGCCATCATATTTGGCCCCATAAACCGCACCACACCGCCTGCTTGCGCACGACGGGAATAGATTTGCTGATGTAGTCGCACCTCACCCAAAACACCTTCTGGCAAAGCGCCTGCAACAGGAACAATCGGACAAGTTTGACCAATTTGCACATGTTCCATCGGTACCGAAGGGCAGACCAGAAAACTATCATTATCTAGCCGCGCCGAGCAGTGACCATAAGCATGAACCAAGCCTGCTCGACCAAGGGCGCGGGCGGCTATACGTGTTATGCGTGCTAAATCTTCCATGCCGATCAATCCTTGAATGCCGCGATGTTTGGCGTCGCACCCCAATGGCAAAAGCCTTTGGGTTCAAAATGAAACTGGCGGTTGCGCCAAAGCGGCTCATCATGGATTTCAACCACACCGCTTGAATATTCAAATGTCATGCCTTCAGGGCCTGTAAAGTATAAAAACTCTGCCGATGAAGTCGGATGACGGCCAGGGCCAAAGGTGACATTTACCTTATTTTCACGGACAAAATTAAAGCTACGCTGAATATCATCCGTACCACCAACCTGATGATTGATGTGCTGAATGCCAGGCTTATGATAGGGAAATAATGCAATCGAATGGTGGATCGTCCCAAGGCGCATCAAGGGCGCATCACCGATCCGATCTGACACACGCGCGTTGCAAACCTGTGTCCAAAAGGCTTCATCGCGCTCTACATCACTGGAACATAGTCCGACATGACTAAAGCCTGTGATCCCTGCATCCCGCGTACCATGATAGGCTTGTGCCGTGGTGTCTGGGCGCAATACGAATTCAATTTTATTGCCTGTTAAATCTTTAAAGCCGATAAAAGCAGCGACATGGCGGAGCTCACATTCTTCACGGGTACCATAATGCACTCCGCGCTGAAGACCCTCAAGCGTTGCCCCAGCACGGTTTAAATCTTGTGCTGTGCCAATTTCAAAAGCCGTCGTTTGATCCGCTGGATCGCCTTCAAAATAGCATAGCGTATGTTGACGGTGATCCGATTTAAAATAGACAGCGTCCGCCCGACGATCCGAAATTTCAAGCCCCAGAATATTCACCGCATACCATTCCGACCCAGCCAGATCAGTTGTACCAAGGCGACAATAAACAACATCTTTCAGTTCAATCATTGCTCATTCCTCCTTTGAATTCAGCCAGCATACTGGGTGATCCCCAAGCACAATGACTGAGCGCTTCGTCAGGAAACTGACGCGGACCCAAAGGCGCAGGCGCATCCATTGGCGTGGCATAAGTATAAAGAATATCCCCTATCCCCCGCGTTGAGACAAATTTTGCGCCAGATGTCGGCTGCTGCCCAGGCCCATGTACAACAGGCAGTTGGCGATCTTGCATAAAATACCAATTGCGCATGACGTGGTCGATATCACCGACCCCGAATGTCACACCCAAAACCCCGTCTTGGTCCGACGGGTAAATCGCAATACGGTGGTGCGCGCCATCTATATTAATAAAAGCCGCCCGACCCGCCCAATCAGACACAGTACCCCCCATGCCTGTCGTCCAAAAAGTTTCATTCGCGTCAATATCCTGACACGCCAATTGTACCGCTTGTAATTCTACGATCCCCGTTGCGCGCGCTCCGTGAAAGGGCCAACCCGATGTCAACGGACGCCATACAATATCGACCATCACACCGTTGGGTGCCGTAACCGTAATGCCCAGTTTAATCTGACGCGCGATAGCAGCTTCATCACTTAACCAGTTTGGCTGGAACCCCGCCTTAGCCAGCCGATCAAATGCAGCGTCTAAATCCGCCCGCTCACCGACCGAAACCGCAATCGAGGCCTGCTTATCAACGCTGGTAAAACACAGCGCATGATTGCGCGCATCTGATCTAAAATACAGCGCATCATCGCAGCGTTCTTCTAACTTCAACCCAAGGACATCCTCGCCATATGCCAAAGCACCGTCTAGGTCATCGACAGGTAAGCGCAGATAACGCAAATCGCGGTAAGGTGCAGGCATTGTTATTCTCCCTTTGGCTGAACCGAATCTACTGAAACGTATACTCAGGCTCATATCTTGGATGCATATAATATCTATATTTTATCCCAGTCAACAAAAATGTAGATATTTTGTTGACCTCTAATTCTCTGGAAMTACGCGATAGGAACGCGTATGCATTGTGATCAGGAGATCTGACATGAACAAATTTAATGAGTCAACAGCACCACAGTCGGAAAAGACCTCAGCCGAACGCGCCTACAGGTTATTGCGCGAAGATATTGTTTCTGGTGCACTCGCCCCTGGTCAAAAGCTAAARATTGAAATGCTCCGCAATCGCTATGACATAGGATCAGGTCCYTTGCGTGAAGCCATGTCACGCCTAGCAGGGGATTATCTCGTTGAGATTTTAGGTCAACGCGGTTTTGTCGTTGCAAGCTTTACCGCCCAAGACGCCCGTGAAATCGGAGATTTACGTAAACTTGTTGAGGCAGAAGCACTTGGCCTGTCCATTCCATTGGGCGACGATAAATGGGAAGAACGGGTGATCACCACGTTTCACCGCCTTGAACGCCACGAAAAAAAATCAGCGCAAGGACTTGAGGAACTGGCCGAATGGGAACGCCTAAATCATGCCTTTCATGAAGCTTTGGTCGGCGCTTGCCCTTCGGTTTGGTTGCTTCGTATGCGCGCGAACATATTTAAACATCACGAACGTTATAGATGGCTTAGTCGCGTGCGCACCTTGCTGACCCGCGACATACATGCCGAACACCGCCAGCTTATGGAAACCGCCCTCGATAAAGATGTAGCACTTGCGCAAAAAACCATACGAACCCATATTGAACGCACAACCCAAGCCGTCGTACGTGCCATTGAGAATACAACTCTCAACACTTAAAATTTATCATTTAGCCAGTGCGCAGCATTTGCACGCTTCGGCATCTTATGACATATTCATATAATGGAATGCCATTAAAGGAAATCATAATGCCGACACGCCGTGAATTTGGAATGATGGTTGCCGCTTCTGCGCTGCTTGCGCCAAGCTGGACAAGAGCATCAACAAAAATTGGTAATATTCAAATAGACACATTAAGCGACGGGCATTTGGTTTTGCCGGGGGATTTCATTCTAGGGTCTATGCCCCAAGACGAGATTGCCCCGATCCTAAAAGCCCGCAATGTTTCGCGCGACAGACTGGAACCTGAGTGCAACCTGACTTTGGTGCGGGACGGAACACATACAATTTTATTTGATGTTGGCGCGGGCGGTGAGTTTCAACAAACGGCAGGCAAGCTATCGCAAGCTTTGGACGCCATCGGGCTTGATCCATCCGAAGTGACCCATGTGGTTTTCACCCATGCGCATCCAGATCATTTGTGGGGTTTGCTGGACGAYTTYGAYGAKCCCTTCTTTCCCAACGCGACCTATATGATCGGTAAAGATGAATGGGATTACTGGATACATCCCGAAACCATCAACACAATAGGCACATCGCGCCAAGTCTTTGCSGTRGGYGCACAACGCCGCYTRMAARCCATYGAAGRYAAYATTTCATTCTTTAAAGAYGGYRCMGAAATCCTACCCAATATCGCCGCCCGTGCCAGCTATGGCCACACCCCTGGACATATGAGTTTTCACATCAACAGCGGGTCTGAAAACCTGATGGTTATTGGCGATGCTATTGGTAATCACCACGTTGCATTGGCACGCCCAAGCTTTGAAAGCGGATCAGATCAAGATCAAGGTTTGGCGGCAAAAACCCGAACTGCGTTGATAGATCAGATTGTCCACGAACAAATGCAAGTCGTTGGCTACCACCTGCCCCAAGGCGGTTTGGGCTACATCCAAAAACAGAACGACGGGTATCATTTTGTGCGCGGGTGATCACATTACTTTAACGAAAAAGACCCAGAACGTTGTCTGGGTCTTTTTTATTCTTAGCGGTTTTGACGGTTTGCAATCAAATCATCAACGACCTCTGGATCAGCCAGCGTCGAGATATCGCCCAACGATCCGTAATCGTTCTCTGCGACCTTACGCAAGATACGGCGCATAATTTTGCCAGAGCGCGTTTTGGGCAAACCTGGTGCGAATTGCAACATATCTGGCGATGCAATCGGGCCAATTTCTTTGCGTACCCAATTGCGAAGTTCCAATCGTAACTCATCGCTCCCTTCTTCACCAACATTCAGTGAAACATAGCAATAAATGCCCTGCCCCTTAACTTCATGCGGGTATCCAACAACTGCCGCTTCGGCGACTTTTGGATGCGATGCAAGGGCGCTTTCAATCTCGGCGGTTCCCATGCGGTGACCTGATACGTTCAGCACATCATCAACACGTCCCGTGATCCAATAGTAGCCGTCACTATCGCGACGACAGCCGTCTTCGGTAAAGTAATAGCCTTTGTACTGCTGGAAATAGGTGTTCACAAAACGCTCATGATCGCCGTAAACAGTCCGCATTTGACCTGGCCAACTTTCCTTGATCGCCAACACACCTTCGGCTTCAATGCTGGTGATTTCCTCACCCGTTTGCGGATCAAGAATAGCGGGTTGAATGCCAAAGAACGGTTTTGTTGCAGACCCTGGTTTCGTCGGAACAGCCCCTGGAAGCGGTGTCAGCATGTGACCACCCGTTTCCGTCTGCCACCACGTATCCACAATCGGACGCGTACCTTTGCCGACAACATCATTGTACCAATTCCATGCTTCAGGGTTGATCGGCTCACCCACAGTTCCAAGAAGTTTGATCGCAGATAGATCGCATTTATTAACGGGATCATCTCCCAAGGCCATCAACGACCGGATCGCCGTAGGCGCTGTGTAAAACTGGGTCACTTTGTGCTTTTCACATATCTGCCAGAAACGTGACGCATCTGGATAGGTAGGCGTGCCTTCAAACATCAAAGTTGTGCCACCATTCGCCAAAGGCCCGTACACGATATAGCTATGGCCTGTGATCCAACCCACATCCGCCGTACACCAAAAGACATCCCCATCGTGATAATCAAAGGTATATTGATGGGTCATTGCCGCATAGACAAGATAGCCGCCAGATGAATGGACAACCCCTTTGGGCGTGCCTGTCGAGCCTGATGTGTAGAGTACAAACAACGGATCTTCGGCGTTCATTGGTTCAACAGGACAGTCCGCAGATGCGTCAGCCATGATGGTCGCATAATCAATATCGCGACCCTCTTTATTACCTGGCCCACCGCCTGTGCGCGCAACAACAAGCGTTGTGACATCGCCACAAATATCAAGCGCGGCATCGACGTTCTTTTTCAAGCCAATCGCTTTACCACCGCGAGGGCCTTCATCGGATGTGATCACCAGTTTTGCATCAGAATCGCTGATACGGCTTGCAAGAGCGTCGGGGCTAAAGCCGCCAAAGACGATAGAATGCACTGCACCAATACGTGCGCAGGCCAGCATAGCATAGGCCGCTTCAGGGATCATTGGCATGTACAAGATGACGCGGTCGCCCTTTGCCACACCCAAGCCCTTAATCACATTAGCAAGTTTTGAAACATGTTCATGTAATTTCTTATAGGTAATCTTTTCGTCGCCGCCTGGCTCATCACTCTCCCAAATGATTGCCGTTTGATCGCCCCGTGTCGCAAGATGGCGGTCAACGCAGTTTTCACACACGTTAAGTTGGCCATCCTCATACCATTTGATGCTGACATCAGGATAAGCGAATGAAGTATTTTTCACCTTTGTATAGGGCTTGATCCAATCCAGACGCTTACCATGTTCASCCCAAAAAGCTTCGGGGTCGTTTACTGATGCCGCGTACATTTCTTCGTACTTTTCCTGATTAGCATGTGCTTTAGATGCAAAATCTGGGGATGGCGGGTAAGCTTTGTCTGTCATGTTTTCCCTCACAAAATGTCAGACGTCCCACTTGTCATGGGACGTAGTTTTAAATTGTTATCTTAGATCGCCAAGTATTCATGACGAAGTTCTGTATTGTCCAGCACTTCTTTTGCAGTGCCATCAAAAACAACCCGCCCCGTATCCAAGATTACCGCACGATCTGCCAGCTTCAGAGCCGCCACAGCGTTCTGCTCCACGATGATCGTTGTGATACCTTGCTTACGGATAAGCTGYAGTGTTTTCTCAATTTCTTGAACAACAACAGGCGCTAAGCCTTCATAGGGTTCATCTAGCAACAGCAATTTAATGTCACGTGCAAGGGCGCGCCCAATCGCCAACATTTGTTGCTCACCACCAGAAWGTGTCGTGCCTTCTTGCTTGCGACGCTCCCCTAAACGCGGGAACAATTCATAGATGCGCTCAAGCGACCAACCGATTGGCGGCTCAATTTGTGCCAATTGTAGATTTTCTTCGACGGTTAGGCCTTGGATAATACACCGATCCTCTGGCACCAACGCAATACCAGCCCGTGAAGCTTGCCATGCTTTCATACTATGAAGCGGTTGGTGATCCAGCCATACCTCACCCTTCATAATCATCGGATCATCAAGGCGGGCAAGGGCGCGTAAGGTAGATGTTTTACCCGCACCATTACGACCCAAGAGAGCCAGAATTTCACCTTCGTGAATATTAAACGAAACACCCTGAACGATATAACTTTCGTCATAATACGCATGGATATCATGTACGGAAAAATACGCAGGTGCGTTCTTTGCAAGGCTTTGTGTCATTCTTGCGACTCCCCAAGGTAAGCTTCTTTAACTTTCGGATGCCCTTTAATATTCTCAGGCAAATCCTCGACGATAACAGTCCCTTGCGCCAACACACTGATTTTTTGTGCTAACGAGAAAACAACATGCATGTCGTGTTCAATAACCGCCATTGTAATATGGCGGCGCTCTTGAATTTGCTTTAGCAAATCAATTGTATTGTTAGTATCAGCACGCGCCATGCCCGCTGTTGGTTCATCCAACAACAAAAGCTTGGGGTTTTGTGACAAGCACATCGCCATCTCTAAGCGACGTTTATCGCCCCGCGACATCGACGACGCAATCATATCGCGCTTATCAATCATATCTACGTCGATCAACATTTGCTCGGCTTGCTCAATAATATCTGTTTCGGCACGAACCCGCTCCAGTATATTTAGCTTAAACGACCCGTCACGTTTGGCAAAGCACGGGATCAATATGTTTTCCCACACCGACAAATCTGCAAAGATTTCAGGTGTTTGAAACACACGCGACACACCCATTTGGTTAATTTGGTGGGGCTTTTTCCCCAGCAGTGATTTCCCATCGAACATGACCGATCCAGTATCTGGAACCAGCTTGCCAACAAAACAGTTAAGCAACGTTGATTTACCAGCCCCATTGGGGCCGATGATTGCGTGAATGGTACCTTCTTCGATACTCAGGTTCACATTTTGAAGCGCTTTCAACCCACCAAAGGATTTATTCACATTTTGGACTTCTAAAATACCCATCTGAAATCCGCTCCTTATTCTGCAGGGGTTGAAGTTGAGGCCGTCGGGGTATCACCACCCGTACTGCCTTTTTTGCCAAACTTGGCGCGTATGCGATCCCAACCTTCCATCAAGCCACCTGGCAAGAAGATCACAACCAGCATGAACAACATACCAAGCGTTAGATGCCAGCCTTTACCGACGAAGAAGTGTAGAACCCACACAATCGCATCCTCTAGGCCATCAGGCAAAAATGAGAACCAACTGTGCAAAACCGTTTCATTGATTTTTGAAAAGATATTTTCAAAGTACTTAATGAAACCAGCCCCAAAGATTGGGCCTAACATTGTGCCAGCGCCGCCCAAGATTGTCATCAAAACGATCTCACCCGAAGCAGTCCACTGCATACGGTCAGCACCTGCAAGTGGATCCATAGAGGCAAGTAACCCCCCCGCAAGACCTGCATACATGCCAGAGATAACAAATATTGCCAGCGTATAAGGGCGTGAGTTAAGGCCCGTATAGTTCAGACGGTTTTGGTTGGTTTTAATCGCACGCAACATCAGACCAAACGGACTGCGGAAAATA
>NVSA01000057.1 GCA_002401045.1 Paracoccaceae bacterium | reverse complement strand
GATCAAAGGGATAGATCAGTGCGCCTCGACCAAGCCAGAGTGCGGCAAAGGCGATCAAATACAGGACTGCGGCGCGTCTTGCCCAGCGGGCGAAAAAGCGAAACAGTCCCATAATCAAGATTGCGCTTTACGGTTTTTTTCCTCAACAATGATCGTAAAGATTGCCGCGAAAGCACTTAGGATGATGGCCAGTAACATGCACAGAACTAAGGGGATAACGCCGTTATCGGTGGTTAATGTCAGGGCGGCTAAGGTGGCGAAAACAGCGCCGCCTAATGTGGCAACACCGCCGCCAAGTCCCGCCGCTGATCCTGCGAGGTTTGGTTTAACATCCAGCATACCTGCGTTGGCGTTGGGTAGTGTCATGCCGTTGCCAAAGCCGATGAAACCAGACAATGCAAAGAATACAATCGGGTCATTCCAGCCTGCGGTGATTAAGACGTAGGCCATAATCATTCCAAGCAAGGTAAAGATAATCCCGCCGAAAATCATGCGCTGTAAGCCGATTTTAACGCTATAGCGTCCAGAGATGAAGTTACCTGAAAAATACCCGATGGGAGTGAAAATCATATAGAGACCGATCTCGGATGGGCTGAGATCATAGGTATGTTTGCCGACAAAAGCAGCCCCGCCTAGAAAGGCAAAATACACACTGGTTGAAAAGGCGGCGGTCAGGGAATAGCCCCAAAACCGTTTGGATTTTAACAATTCAGGATAGGCTAGGAATTGCTTTTTAAAGTTGGAGTTTTTGTTAGGGTTGGTCTCGCCTTGGTCAAAGTAGCAAAACACCAGCAACAGGATGCCGCCGATGGCAAGGAAGTAAAAGTTTGACCGCCAGCCAAAAGATTCCGCCAATAAGCCACCGATTGGCGGGGCTAACATGGGGGCGACAGACATGGCCATTGTGACATAGCCCAACATGCTTGCGGCTTTTTCACGGGTAAACAGATCGCGTACAACCGTTCTGGAGATAACCAAGCCGCTCACGATCGCCGCTTGAAACACCCGTGCGATCATAAAGATATAAATATCCGAACTTATCGTTGCCATCATCGTTGCCACTATGAAAATAAGGGCGGTAATCAGCATGACGGGTCTGCGACCGTAGCGATCGGTGATGGGGCCGATGATGATTTGTACGAGTGCTGTGAGTGCCAAATAGCCCGATATGGCGAATTGCATGACTTGAAAGCTGACTTGGAACTCGCTGGCCATTTCAGGTATCGAGGCCACAAAAATATTCAGTGAAATCGATCCCAAGGCGGGCATTAGGACGAGCGTGGCGATGTGTGGCGGTGTGTATCGATTAAAAAATCGAGCTTTAGGGTGTTCTGATGACATTTTATAAGAGCTTCACATTTGTTTTGATGTGACGATAACAGATGCAAGGGGCGCGTCTAGCTACATTCGTGATACCTTATACGGAAGAATGCCATGCGCGTTGTGATCGACTTGTAAGCGTCCCTCCAACGGGGGAACGGACCGTTGATGGCAGTTTTCACGTTCGCAAATGCGACATGAAATACCAATCGGTTCAAAGGCTTGGTCGTTTTTTAAATCGAGATCATCGGCGTAGACTAAGTCACTGGCATGTTTAACTTCGCACCCCAGACCAATGGCATAACGCCGTGTTGGGGCATTGTAGGACCCYGCRGGYTTTGAGACATCACAAGCAAGGCACATATAGCGCACCCCGTCGGGGGTTTCCGCTAATTGGCGCAAAAAATGCCCTGGTGTCTCAAACGCGCGGTGCACATTCCACAACGGGCAGGCACCGCCAARRCGGGCGAATTGCAGCTTGGCGGCAGAGTGCCGTTTGGTAATTGTTCCAGCTTGATCAACGCGCACAAAGAAAAACGGAATGCCTTTTAGGCCTGTGCGTTGCATGGTTGATAGGCGGTGGGCAACCTGTTCGATTGAGGCCTCAAATTGCAAGGATAAGGCTTGCAGATCATGACGGGTTTCTTGGGCTGCTTGCAGAAATTCTGCATAGGGTAGTAGTACTGCACCTGCGAAATAATTGGCCAAGCCTATTTTRCAAATATCGCGGGCTTCTTGGGTYTGAAATTTGGCTTGRTCWAGGTTGAATTCCAGCAATTCTGCATGCTCTAGCAAAGCAATYTGATGTGCCATCTGAAATGCGCGGGTGGCATCTGGTGTGGCCTTGGATAGGGTGAGGATACGGCTGTCAGGGTGGTAGTGACGTTGCGTGGTGGTCGTGGTGACCCGCACTGTAATCCCATGTTTGTCATGCAACCAATCCGCCAATGCCTGCGTTTTGGGTTTTTCGGCTTTAAATGCTAATTGTGCAAGTTTTTCAGCAACAGTATCAATGCTGTCGATGTAATTATTGCAATAGTGAAAATAATCGCGAACCTCTTCCCATGCGGAAAGCTTGGTTGTACCGCTTTCACGCCCTAGAGCGGCGTCCAGCGACATCAGACGATCTTGGGTTTGTTTGTAGCTTTTGTGCAGGGATAAAAACGCCTTGGCAAAGGCGGGTGCATTATTCGCGGTCAGTTGTAAATCACCAAGGGCAGGCTGGTTTTCGGCAAAAATCGGATCGGCCAAGGCTTCGCGTAGATCTGACACCACACGCTGGGCATCGCCATCGGCCAATTGGGTGACGTCAAAGGCAAATTCTTGTGCTAAATTCAGAACCACCGAGGCTGAAATCGGGCGGTGGTTGTTTTCCATTTGGCTCAGGTAGGGCAGGGATATTTTTAGACGCTCGGCGAATTCTTTCTGCGATATATTAAACTTACTACGTGTTTCACGTAGACTTACGCCTGCATATAGTTTTGATGTCGCCATGGGGTGCTACTTTGCTATTTTGCAATTTACACTACTACAGCAAAAAACTTTTTGCAAATTAACTAGATTTTGCTTTCCTAACGCGGTTCAGACTGGCAGGTTAAGGTAAGCTTTGGGAGGGCGTATTTTGCACGATATTATTAAGCAACTCGAAGACCGTCGGGCGCAAGCCCATTTGGGCGGCGGTGAGAGACGCATTGCGGCGCAGCATAAAAAAGGCAAACTGACAGCGCGTGAGCGCCTAGAGGTTCTGCTCGACGAAGGCTCTTTTGAAGAATTCGATATGTTCGTGACGCATAAGTGCCAAGATTTCGGCATGGAGAAAGAATATATTCCTGGTGACGGGGTCATTACAGGATGGGGCACGATTAACGGGCGTATGGTCTATGTCTATAGTCAGGACTTTACGGTTTTTGGCGGCTCTCTTTCCCAAACCCACGCCAAGAAAATTTGTAAAATCCAAGAGATGGCGATCAAGGTTGGTGCGCCGATTATCGGTATTAACGACAGTGGCGGGGCGCGTATCCAAGAAGGTGTGGCCGCCCTTGCAGGCTACACAGATGTTTTTCAGAATAATATCAATGCCTCTGGTGTGGTGCCGCAAATCAGTTTGGTGATGGGGCCTTGCGCAGGCGGCGCGGTCTATTCCCCTGCGCTGACCGATTTCGTGTTTATGGTGCGTGACAGCTCGTATATGTTCCTAACGGGCCCCGATGTGGTGAAAACCGTAACCAATGAAGAGGTCACGGCCGAAGAATTGGGCGGGGCCAAGACCCATACGACCAAATCATCCGTTGCAGACGGTGCGTTTGATAACGACATGGAAGCTTTGATGGAGATCAGACGTTTATTTGATTTCTTGCCTGCAAATAACCGTTCCAAAGTTCCTGTGCGCCCGTTCTTTGATGATCCAAAGCGTAAAGAACCGTCGCTGAATACATTAATTCCAGACAATCCCAATGCACCGTATGATATGGTCGAGTTGGTTGAGAAACTAGCTGATGAGGGCGATTTTTACGAAATTCAGCCCGATTTTGCCAAGAATATTCTAACGGGATTTATCCGTCTTGAAGGCGCTACCGTGGGTGTTGTTGCCAATCAACCGATGGTTTTGGCGGGATGTTTGGACATTAACGCATCGCGTAAAGCGGCGCGGTTCGTGCGGTTCTGCGATGCCTTTGATATTCCCTTGCTGACTTTGGTCGATGTGCCTGGGTTTTTGCCAGGGACAGCACAAGAATACAGCGGTGTAATTAAGCACGGCGCTAAATTGCTCTATGCATACGGCGAGGCCACAGTGCCGCGTGTGACCGTGATTACCCGCAAAGCTTATGGCGGGGCTTACTGTGTGATGTCGCCCAAACATTTGGGGGGCGATGTGAACTATGCATGGCCAACAGCGGAAATTGCTGTGATGGGTGCCAAGGGTGCGGTGGAAATTCTACACCGCGCGGATTTGGGTGACGCCGAAAAAATCACTGCTTTGACGGATGATTATGAAGACCGTTTTGCCAATCCTTTCGTGGCGGCAGAAAACGGTTATATCGACGAAGTGATCATGCCGCAAAATACCCGCTTGCGGGTGGCGCGTGCGCTTGCCAGCCTGCGCGGAAAACAGGTGACACGGCCTTGGCGTAAACACGATAATTTGCCGCTATGATGCGTTTTGTTCCCATCATGGCCTTGGCCGTCTGCTACGGTGTAACGGCACAAGCAGGCTTTCCAAAAGTCCCTTCGAATCAGATGTTTGAGTTGTTTCAAGAAGGCGTTTTAGACGAGGCTGATAATGGTCGTGTGTATTATTTGGGGCTGATTGCACCTGAAATTGCCAAAGGCGCGCGCGTGGGTTATGAGGCGGCAAATAAGGACATTGATGTGCTGTGTGAACATTATGCACTGGCAAAAGCTATGGTGCCCAAAGACGGCGGCACGCCTGCCCATGAGGTGATCATTCGCCTGATGGATCGGGCGGTTGAATATGGTGAAGTGAACCCAGCTGTTCGTCAGTATATGGGGTTTTTTGATATATCTAAGGGGACATGCGTATGGCATTGATCAATTTTAACAAACGGCCTGTGAAAGTTTATACGTGCAATCGTAGTCGATTTTCCGCTATGCTGGTTTTAAGCACAAGGCAGGTTGCTTTGTCGTTTCATTTTATTAGGAGAGTATCATGTCAAAAACTGTTTCCCTTATTGCACTTGCAGCCGCACTTGCCCTATCTGCCTGCGCAAAGCCGCAACCAGAACCACAGCCTGTTGAAATTATGGCAGAGCCTGTTTCACAAAAAATGTAATCTACTAGATTTTGATCTATTAGGTTTTGTCGGCGCAAATAGCTGTGCGCTGATCCAGAACAAGACAACATGGCAAGGAGACTTGGCATGTTGAAGCATCGCGGTTTCCCGTCCCGTTTCCCCAGCTCTGATTTTCAGTTTACCATCCGTCGCGCCCATAAAAAAGGGGCGACAAAGTTGGTTTCGCGTGAGCGTTATGCAGACCGCAAGCACGTTGATCGTCGTGTCGACGAAGGCTTTATGCGTGCGCTTTGGGAAAATTTTGGCGATCAGCCGTTCGAGCGGGGCAATTTAGATGCGGGGCGTCTAAGCTGGCTGCTGGGTCGCGAAGTGGTCGCGGCAGACGATTCTTATGATCCCGAAGACTATGAGACGTTGCTGAAAATCAATGTTCCCAAGGCCATGGTGAACTTCCCTGATGTTTTTGACAGTGAATCGGCGTGAAATCGCGCATCATAAAAACACTTTGGCGGCTTTTTGCCCAAATAGAGGGGGGGATTAATTCTTTGATTCCCAGAAATCTTTTTGGCGTTTACTGTAAATTAACAGAAGGTTTGCTAAATCTTCTACAGACGTCTTGGGTCTCGGCGTCGCTTGAAAAAGCAAATGCGACCTATGAGATTTGCCGCACTTCCCCGCGGTACAACTCTTTCATTTCCCCTCTACTGGGGCCCTACCATTTTATGGTTAGGGCCCTCTTTTTTTGCCAAAACGACACGGATTTTATGCCCTGTGCTTTGGTGTGTGCAACACAGTCGATGAATGGTGATTTACATGTTTAAAAAAATACTCATAGCCAACCGTGGTGAAATTGCCTGTCGTATTATCAAATCGGCGCAGAAAATGGGCATTCAGACGGTCGCAATTTATTCCGATGCGGATAAAAACGCGTTGCATGTGCGCATGGCAGATGAGGCGATCCATATTGGCCCGTCACCTGCAAATGAAAGCTATATTGTGATCGATAAGGTCATGGACGCGGTGCGCAAATCAGGCGCAGAGGCCGTTCACCCTGGCTATGGTTTTCTGTCAGAAAACAGGTTGTTCGCTGAAGCCTTGGAAAAAGAAGGCGTCGCGTTCATTGGCCCACCAGCGGGTGCGATTGAAGCGATGGGCGACAAAATCACCTCCAAAAAATTGGCACAAGAAGCAGGTGTTTCAACCGTTCCTGGGCATATGGGATTGATTGATGACGCGGAGCATGCGGTCGAAATTGCTAACAAAGTCGGCTACCCCGTGATGATCAAAGCCAGTGCAGGCGGCGGCGGTAAGGGCATGCGGGTTGCCTGGAATGATGATGAGGCACGTGAAGGGTTTCAGTCATCGAAAAATGAAGCCGCAAGCAGTTTTGGTGATGACCGTATTTTCATTGAAAAATTCATCACACAGCCGCGCCACATTGAAATTCAGGTACTGGGCGACAAGCACGGCAATTGCATTTATCTCAATGAGCGCGAATGTTCTATTCAACGCCGTAATCAAAAAGTGATTGAGGAAGCGCCGAGTTTGTTTCTAGACGAGCAAACCCGCAAGGCGATGGGCGAACAATCGGTCGCTCTGGCGCAAACGGTGGATTATTGCAGTGCAGGCACGGTGGAATTCATCGTCGATGGCGACCGTAATTTCTACTTTCTCGAAATGAACACACGCTTGCAGGTGGAACATCCTGTGACCGAGCTAATCACAGGCATTGATCTGGTTGAACAGATGATTAAGATTGCTTACGGCGAGAAGCTGGAGATTGCGCAAAAGGACGTCACAATCAACGGTTGGTCGATTGAAAGCCGTCTCTATGCCGAAGATCCATACCGTGGTTTTCTACCTTCAATTGGTCGTTTGTCACGCTACCGTCCCCCCGTTGAAGTGGTTGAAAAGRATAAGATTATTCGTAATGACACAGGGGTTTATGAGGGTGGCGAAATCTCGATGTTCTATGATCCGAKGATCGCAAAACTTTGTTCATGGGCGCCAACACGTACCCAAGCGATTGATGTAATGCGCGAAGCCTTGGACGGGTTTGAGATCGAAGGCATTGGCCATAACCTGCCGTTTTTATCCGCTGTGATGGACCATGAGCGGTTTAGAACAGGCAATATCACCACCGCGTTTATTGAGGAAGAATACCCCGAAGGCTTTGACGGTGTCAGCCTTTCGAATGATTGTTTGCGCCGTATTGTAGCGGCCAGTGCCGCGATGTTCCGCGTGGCTGAAATYMGGCGTTCGCGTGTGTCGGGCCGTCTGGATAACCATGAACGCAAAGTCGGTCGTGACTGGGTTGTGACCTTGCAAGAYACGCGTTTTGACATTGTGATTGATGCCGATCGTGACGGATCAACCGTGATCTTTAGCGATGGCACCAGCCACCGCGTCAGCAGTGATTGGGTGCCRGGCGTGAAGCTGGCGACGATCATGGTGGATGGCGATTCGATCATTTTAAAGGTTAAATCTCAGGTGCGGGGCTACCAAATCCGCTACCGTGGGGCKGATTTGWAAGTCGTGATTGAAACACCGCGYAARGCGGARTTGGCRGCGCTSATGCCCGAAAAAGTSGCGGCAGATAYGTCTAAATTCTTACTGTGCCCGATGCCTGGATTGATTGTCAGCGTGGCGGTTTGTGAGGGTGATGAAGTCCAAGAAGGCCAAGCTTTGTGTTCCGTTGAAGCGATGAAAATGGAAAATGTTCTGCGGGCTGAGAAAAAAGCGATTGTCTCTAAAATCAATGTGTCAGCTGGTGACAGCTTGGCTGTTGACGAAGTCATCATGGAGTTTGAGACATGAGCAATATCAAAGACTGGGACGCGCTCGCCACCAAAGAATTGCGTGGCCGATCCCTTGATGATCTAGTATGGAAAACCCCAGAAGGTATTGATGTTAAACCGATTTATTCCGCCGATGATCTGGACGGGATTGAGCATTTACACAGTTTCCCAGGGATAGCACCTTTTGTGCGCGGCCCCAAAGCGACGATGTATGCAGGGCGTCCTTGGACGATCCGCCAATATGCGGGTTTTTCGACCGCGCAAGAAAGCAATGCGTTTTACCGCAAGGCATTGATGGGCGGGCAACAAGGTGTGTCTGTTGCCTTTGATCTGGCAACGCACCGTGGTTATGACAGCGATCATCCGCGTGTTGTCGGCGACGTTGGCAAGGCTGGCGTAGCGATTGACAGCGTTGAGGATATGAAAATCCTGTTTGACGGTATTCCGTTGGAAAAAATCAGCGTGTCGATGACCATGAACGGCGCGGTGATCCCTGTTTTGGCCAGCTTTATTGTGGCGGGCGAAGAGCAAGGCGTCGACCGTGCGACCCTGTCTGGCACCATTCAAAACGATGTTTTGAAAGAATTCATGGTGCGCAATACTTATATTTATCCCCCCAAACCCTCGATGCGGATTGTGTCGGATATTATTGATTATACCAGCCGCGAGATGCCGAAATTCAACTCGATTTCGATCAGTGGTTATCACATGCAAGAAGCGGGTGCGAACTTGGTGCAAGAGCTGGCATTCACGCTGGCAGACGGCAAAGAATACGTCAAAGCTGCGCTTGCACGGGGCATGGATGTCGACGCTTTTGCGCCGCGCCTGTCGTTCTTTTTTGCCATTGGAATGAACTTCTTTATGGAGGCCGCCAAATTACGTGCGGCGCGTCTGTTGTGGCATGAAATCATGTCAGAGTTTAAGCCAAAGAATGTTAAGTCATTGATGTTGCGAACACATTGCCAAACCTCTGGCGTGTCTTTGCAAGAGCAAGACCCGTATAATAACGCGGTTCGCACCGCCTATGAAGCAATGTCTGCGGTGCTGGGTGGCACGCAAAGCTTGCATACTAACAGCTATGATGAAGCGATWGCATTGCCATCGGATGCGGCGGCGCGGCTTGCGCGTAATACCCARCTTATTTTGCAAAATGAAACGGGCGTGACCAATGTGGTCGACCCGTTAGCTGGGTCTTATTACGTTGAAAGTCTGACGCAGGATTTAGCCCAAAAAGCCCGTGAATTGATCGCCGAGATTGACACGATGGGCGGYATGACACAGGCGGTTGAGGCAGGTATGCCCAAGCTGGAAATTGAAAAAGCGGCGGCACGGAAACAGGCGCGAATTGATCGCGGTCAAGATGTGATTGTCGGCGTGAATAAGTTTCAGACCGATGAAGAACCTGAAATTGAYGTGCGTGAAATCGACAATACGGCAGTGCGCGCCGCGCAGGTTAAACGCTTGGATGAAATTCGCAAAACCCGTGATACAGAGGCGTGTAAAGCGGCGCTGGAGGCCTTGGAAACAGGGGCGCGAACGAACGGTAATTTGTTGGAACTCGCGATTGTTGCGGCGCGGGCACGTGCCACGGTGGGTGAGATTTCAGATGCAATGGAAAACGTCTTTGGACGGCACAAAGCGAAGGTTCAACTGCTCGATGGTGTTTATGGTGCGGCGTTTGAAGGCGATCAAGCCTTTGCTGATATCCAAGCGGAAGTCTCTGAATTTACGACTAAACATGGGAAACCGCCCTCAATGATGGTGGTGAAGATGGGGCAAGATGGCCATGATCGGGGYGGYAAGGTGATTGCCACGGCCTTTGCCGATATTGGCTTTGATATTGAAATGGGACCATTGTTTCAAACCCCGCAAGAGGCGGCTTTGGATGCGATTGCCAAGGGCGTCGATGTGGTGGGAATTTCCAGCCAAGCGGCAGGTCACACAACGCTGGCACCGCAATTGGTGCATGCGCTGAAAAACAATGGTGGCGAGGATATTATCGTTATTTGTGGCGGGGTGATCCCGTCCAATGACTACAACTTTTTACGACAAGTAGGGGTGCGTGCAATTTTTGGGCCGGGAACCAATATTCCGCAAGCTGCGAAAGACGTATTGGAGCTGGTTAAGAAGTCAAAAAAATAAAGAATTAAGTGCCGACTGGGAGGGACGCTAAATGACATATCAACAGGTTTATGACGGTTGGAAAGATGATCCTGAACAATTCTGGATGGAGGCGGCCAAGGGGGTGACTTGGTTCAAAGACCCCTCAAAGGCTTTGTTCGACGAAGGCGCGCCGATTTATGAATGGTTCAAGGATGGCGAGCTGAACATCTGTTACAACGCGGTTGATCGCCATGTTGAGGCGGGGCGCGGCGACCAAGTTGCGATTATTTATGACAGCCCGATTACGGGGAATACTTCCAAGACCACCTACGCCGAATTGCAGCAAAAAGTTGCCAGTTTAGGCGGTGCATTACAAGCCCAAGGGATCACCAAGGGCGACCGCGTTATCATCTATATGCCGATGATTACTGAAGCGATGATTGCCATGCTGGCCTGTGCGCGTATTGGCGCGGTTCATGCGGTGGTGTTTGGCGGGTTTGCGGCAAATGAGCTGGCAACACGGATCAATGACGTGACGCCAAAAGCGATCATCGCGGCCTCTTGTGGGGTCGAACCCAGCGGTGTGATTGCCTATAAACCACTGATTGATGGCGCGGTTGAGCTGTCAGATCATAAGCCTGAACATGTGATTATTTTCCAGCGCGAACAATGCACTGCGGATATGACTTCGCCGCGTGATCTGGATTGGGATGCGATACAAAAGGGTGTGAAACCTGCGTCTTGTGTATCTGTTGGCGGGGCTGAACCTGTCTATATTTTGCACACCTCTGGCACCACGGGGCAGCCCAAGGGCGTTGTGCGTCCCACGGGCGGTTATGCGGTGGCACTGAATTGGACGATGAAAAACATCTATGCGATGGAGCCGGGCGAAGTGTTCTGGGCGGCGTCCGATGTGGGCTGGGTCGTGGGGCATTCCTATATCTGTTACGGCCCGCTTATTCACGGCAACACCACGATTGTATTTGAAGGCAAGCCAATCGGTACGCCTGATGCAGGGACGTTCTGGCGGGTGATCGAAGAGCATAAAGTCAAATCATTCTTTACCGCACCCACAGCATTTCGGGCGATTAAACGGGTTGATCCAAAAGGTGAGTTTGTCAAAAAATACGACCTGTCTGGGTTGCGCAATCTGTTCTTGGCAGGTGAACGTGCTGATCCTGATACGATTTATTGGGCA
>NVSA01000056.1 GCA_002401045.1 Paracoccaceae bacterium | reverse complement strand
TGCCGAAATCAAGCGCGATAAGATCGCCGTTAGGGGCAAGCTTTAAATTGCCTTGGTGCATGTCGCCGTGGAAAAACCCATCCCGTAAGGCGTGTCGTAAAAATAGTTGAACAATGCGCGCACCTAATTCTGGCAAATCCTGCCCACTGGCTTTTAGCGCGTCTATATCGCCTAGTGGAATGCCTTCTGCCCATTGTGACGTCATCACGCGTTTGGCAGAATTGTCCCAGTTAATTTGCGGAACAAAAAAGCCTGCATCTTTTTCAGTATTTGCGGCAAATTCGGCCGAGGCCGAGCTTTCCATGCGTAAATCAAGTTCGCCTTTTACGATGCTGTGAAAATGCGTGATAATTGCAGAGGGACGCAGGCGGCGTGTTGCGGGTGATAAGAATTCAATGGTGCTGGCGGCAAAGTAAAATGCATCAATGTCTTTTTGAAAGTCACGTTCAATATTTGGGCGCAATACTTTGACGGCAACATCTTGTCCTGTTGCTTTTATTGTTGCGCGGTGAACTTGTGCGATAGAGGCCGCCGCGATGGGTTCAGAAAAGCTTGAAAATAGCTCATCAGTGCTTTGGCCGAGTTCTGTTAGAATTTCAGCTTTGGCGATATCGGTTGAAAATGCAGCTACGCTGTCTTGTAGGACGCGCAGTTCTTTGGCCATTTGCTCGCCAACCACATCAGGGCGTGTGGACATAAGTTGACCGAATTTAATATAGGCAGGGCCAAGCGCGGTGATAGCGCGCAGGACGGGTGGTTGGGTGGTATCGCCCTTTAGTCCAAGCCATTTGAATGGCCAGCCTAGAACGCGCGCGGCAATGCGTACGGCGGGCGGGACATCCAACATTTCAAGCGCGATTTTCATCGCACCCGTGCGTTCAAAGGTGGCACCAGTACGGATGAGGCGCCAAATATTATGAGGTCCACGCATCGCTTAAATCTTCCATCCCGAATGAAGACAGGCAACGCCCATCGTTAAATTGCGGTACTTTGTGTTTTCAAACCCACCGTCTTTGATCATCTGTAAAAACACATCTTGTTTTGGAAACTTTCGAATGCTTTCAACAAGGTATCTGTAGCTATCTGCATCATTTGCAATTAGTTTTCCCATGGGGGGGATCACATTGAATGAATAGCGATCGTAAGCCCATTGCATGGCTGGGTTTGGAATTTGACTGAATTCTAGTACCATCAAACGCCCGCCTGGTTTTAGAACGCGGTAGGCTTCATTGATGGCTTCTCGTGGGCGTGTGACGTTGCGAATGCCAAAGCTGATTGTATAGACGTCGAATGTGTTGTCAGCAAAAGGCAAGGCCATGGCGTCGCCGCAAACCCAATCTAGCTGGTCAGCCATATCAGTGGCCTCGGCACGTTTGCGCCCTGCATCGAGCATAGCTTGGGTCATGTCAAAAACGGTGGCATGTGCTTGGGGTGCGCGCTTTAGAAAGCGAAATGAAACGTCGCCTGTACCGCCTGCAACATCTAACAGTTTTTGACCGCCCCGCGGTGCCAGCCAGTCCATCATCGCGTTTTTCCAGATGCGGTGGATGCCAAAGGACATCACATCGTTCATAATGTCGTATTTTGAAGCCACATTGGAAAACACGCCGTGAACCTTGCCTGCTTTGGCATCTTCATCGACGGTTTCAAAACCAAAATGTGTTGTGCGTTTTTCTGACATATCGTGCTAGACTCTTTTGTACTGCAATTACGCTTTATATAGTGTGTTGTCACCGATATAAAATGCGTCACTAAAGCATAGGAATGAACTGTTGCCCGAACTGCCAGAAGTTGAAACCGTCCGAAAAGGGTTAGAGCCGCATATGGTTGGGCAAGTGATTGCGCATGCCGATATTCGGCGCCCTGATTTGCGTTGGCCATTCCCTGAAAACATGCAAGCCCGCCTTGAGGGTAAGCGTGTCGTGCGGTTGCGGAGGCGCTCAAAATATATCTTATGTGATCTGGACAGCGGTGAGACGTTATTGATCCATCTAGGCATGTCGGGGCGCATGACAATATCTGAACCCAAAGGCGATGTGGATATTCTGGCTGGGTTTCATCATTTGCACCCCGCTTTGGAAAAGCATGACCATGTTGTGCTGGATCTGGTGTCAGGTGTGCGCATTACATTTAATGACACGCGCCGATTCGGTGCGATGGATTTACTTGAGACGAAATCAGCCGAACAGCATAAGCTTTTGGCAACGTTGGGGCCTGAACCTTTTGGGAATCAGTTCGACGAGACGTATTTTTATGAGGCCGTAAAAGCTAAGAGCAGCCCGATAAAGTCTGTCCTGTTAGATCAACGAATCGTTGCGGGACTGGGCAATATATATGTTTGCGAAGCTCTGTGGCGTGCGGGTATTAGTCCTTTGCGTAAGGCTAAGGATCTGTCGCGCAAGCGGGTTATTTCGCTGGTACCTATTATTCGGGATGTTTTAAGTGAGGCTATCGCCGCAGGGGGCTCTTCGTTAAAGGACTATCGCCAGGCAGATGGTGAGTTAGGTTATTTTCAACACAGTTTTGCGGTATATGGCCGTGAAGGAYAGGGTTGCCGTAACGATATTTGTACAACTGCAATCAAACGGGTTGTACAATCAGGCCGTTCCAGTTTTTATTGTCCAAACTGTCAAACATAAAGGGCGTAGCTATGGCGTATAAAACTCTGATTGTAGAAATTCAGGAACATGTGGCTTTGATTCAGCTGAACAGACCTGAAGCGATGAATGCTTTAAATGGTGAATTGTTAGGTGAACTTGCCTGTGCGCTTAAARMGCTRGAYGCAGATAAAAAAGTTCTGGCAATTGTTCTAACGGGGAATGAAAAAGCATTCGCCGCTGGGGCTGATATCAAAGAGATGTCTGAAAAGACGTTTGTAGATATGTATACGCAAAATTATTTTGTGGATGATATCGACGGACTGCTGGCGTGTCGTAAGCCGATTATTGCGGCTGTTTCTGGCTTTGCGCTGGGTGGCGGGTGTGAGCTGGCGATGATGTGCGACTTTATCTTGTGCTCAGATACGGCCAAATTCGGGCAACCCGAAATTAATCTTGGGGTTATCCCAGGGATTGGTGGCACACAGCGCCTGACACGATTCGTCGGGAAATCTAAAGCGATGGAGATGAACCTAACGGGGCGTTTCATGGATGCGGAAGAGGCTGAGCGTTCTGGTTTGGTTAGTCGCATTATTCCAGCAAAAGATTTGGTGGCTGAGGCAATGGCAACGGCGGCTAAGATCGCAGAGAAGTCGTCAATTTCAGCGATGGCGGTTAAACAAGCTGTGAACCGTGCCTATGAAACCACGCTGACCGAAGGCTTGCGCTTTGAGCGGCAATTGTTCTATTCAATGTTCGCGACCGAAGATCAAAAAGAGGGTATGAGTGCCTTTATGGAAAAGCGCGCTCCAAAGTTTAAAGGTAAATAATAGCGACAAAGATGCCTTGCCCCGTTGACTTTGCGTCTGTACGGTTCTAGAAGGCCGCTTCATCGTCAAACACGATAACAGGATTCTATCATGGCAAATTCGCCGCAAGCAAAAAAACGCGCACGTCAAATCGAACGTCGCACAGAAGTAAACAAAACGCGCCGTTCTCGGATTCGCACATATTTGCGTAAAGTCGAAGAAGCGATTGCAGGCGGCRATAAAGCCGTTGCGGCTGACGCATTGAAAAGTGCACAGCCAGAAATCATGCGCGGCGTCACAAAAGGTCTTTTTCATAAGAAGACTGCAAGCCGCAAAGTTTCTCGTTTGGCCGCTCGYGTGAAAGCACTCAGCGCTTAAGCGACATAACAGCATTATGGAATTAGGAGCCTCTGGGCTCCTTTTTTTATGCCTGAAGCGATGTTCTGTTTTTGGTCACCTTGTTTTGAGGGGGATCACAAACTAGAACTTATCCCGTAGGCCAAGCGTTATCTTCACGCTGAGCATTCCAAAAGCTAAGCTGAACACACGTTGTGATTTTTCGCATGTGCCGATCCCATTTTGTCTATTTTTTGTATCGAAACAACAGCTTAGCTACACTTAGCAGATTCGAAAAAATTATATTTGTGTCAATAGAGAAGATTGATTGAAAGCTAGCCCAGCAGCTTGCTATCAAGTCATAGTGATTCAGGTGAGGGAAATAAAATGGCTAGTGCCCAAAGTGAGGGAATTTCAAATGAAACGCCTCAAGAAACTTGGGATGGCCTGAAATTAATTGATGCTTCTATTCTTGTCGATGTTCGCACGACCGCCGAGTGGGCGTTCGTTGGTATTCCAGATATAAGTACGCTGGGTAAACGAGTGTTGACCATGGAATGGAAAATGTTTCCCGATATGGCTACGAATTTAAGCTTTGCGGCGGATTTGATGGAACAACTTGGCGGAACTGCTCCGTCGAAGATATATTTCTTATGTCGCTCTGGCGTCCGTTCTGTTGCTGCTGCACATGAAATGAAACGAGCCTGTATTGCAATGGGTTTGGATACTGAATGCGTAAATGTGCTGGAGGGTTTCGAAGGGGATTTGGATTCGTTTCGGCACAGAGGATTAATAAATGGGTGGAAATCCCGGGGGTTGGCTTGGGGTCAATCTTAAACCGTATGAGACAAATATAATGATGAATGACTGCTGGGGACGCGTTTGCGACCTACTAAAGGGTGATATTGGAAAAGATGCGTTCCAAAATTGGATTGATCCAATTAGTTTTTTAAACGCAGAGCTTGGAACGGCGTATTTTTCTGCGCCGACTAGTTTTGTCGGGACGTGGGTTAATCGCAATTATGGCGATAAAATCCGCTTAATGTTAAGCCGTGAAGGTTTGGATGTTGAGCGTTTGGTGTTTTCTGTTGAAGCGCAGGTGAAACCGCAGGCGGTTACTGCTGTGCGTCCATCTGAAGCTGCCGTTGTGAATAAAGCAACAGGATCTGCTGATTTGCCGGGCGCACCTTTGGACGCTCGCTGTACTTTTGATAATTTTGTTGTTGGTAAGCCAAACGAATTAGCCCATGCCGCCGCGCGTCGTGTGGCTAAGGGTGGCTCTGTGACGTTCAACCCATTGTTTCTATATGGTGGTGTTGGTCTGGGCAAAACACATTTGATGCACGCCATTGCGTGGGACATCAAGGAACGCAATCCTAATGCGCGTGTTTTATATCTGTCAGCAGAACAGTTTATGTATCGTTTCGTGCAAGCGTTGCGATTCAAAGATACAATGTCCTTTAAGGAATTGTTTCGTTCTGTAGACGTTTTAATGGTTGATGATGTTCAATTCATTGCAGGTAAAGACAGCACGCAAGATGAATTTTTCCACACATTTAATGCGCTGATAGACCAAAAGAAACAGATCATTATTTCTGCTGACCGTGCGCCAGGTGAAATTGATGGGTTAGAAGACCGCATCAAATCCCGTTTGCAATGGGGTCTTGTGGTTGATCTGCACCCGACAGATTATGAATTGCGCTTGGGTATTTTGCAGTCCAAGGCAGAAATGCAGTATACGCATTATCCAGAGGTTGTATTGGGAAGCGGCGTTTTGGAATTCCTAGCGCAGCGCATATCAAATAATGTGCGTGTACTAGAGGGTGCGTTGACTCGCTTGTTCGCTTTTGCATCGCTTGTCGGGCGTGAGGTTACTTTGGATGTTGCGAAAGAATGTTTGTCGGATGTTCTTCGAGCTTCTGATCGCAAGGTGACGATTGATGAGATTATTCGCAAAGTTGCCGATCATTACAATTTACGCATGACGGATATTCTAAGTCCACGACGTGCCCGCTCGGTTGCGCGTCCGCGTCAGGTTGGGATGTTCTTGGCTAAAACGCTGACTTCTAAGTCTCTGCCAGAGATTGGACGTCGCTTTGGTGGGCGTGATCATACTACGGTCATCCACGCGGTTAAGCGGATACAGGAATTGCGTTCTGTAGATAATCAGATCGCAGAAGACGTAGAATTGTTGCGCAGAATGCTGGAAGCGTAAATAAACGCTTAAAATCTATATTTATATGGTCGAAGGCCAACAGGTTCTTGACCTTATTGATAATAGTGTAAAGTGTATTTTTAGCATTGAAAATTACGATGTTTCGGGTAGGGTCATGTTCCCACGCGAACAAGGAGCGGGAAAATGAAAGTTAGTATCGAACGCAGTGCGCTATTGAAAGCGATGACGCAAGCTCAGTCAGTTGTTGAGCGTCGAAACACTATTCCAATTTTGGCAAATGTTTTGATTGAGGCCGAAGGCGATATTGTCAGCTTTCGCGCTACGGATCTGGATATTGAGGTTGTGGATAAAGCACCTGCGATGGTTGAGCGTGCGGGTGCCACAACCGTTGGTGCACATACGTTGCATGAAATTGTGCGTAAATTGCCTGATGGATCGATGGTTGAGCTGAGCGATGACGGATCAACGGGTCGTTTGGATGTAAAAGCAGGACGGTCTAGCTTTTCATTGGCGACCTTGCCCAAAGAAGATTTCCCTGTGATGGCGACGTCTGAATACGAATGTAATTTCTCAGCGCCAGCACCTGTGTTGCGCCGTTTGTTTGAAAAATCGAAATTTGCAATTTCTACCGAAGAAACACGGTATTATCTGAACGGTGTGTATATGCATGCTGCAGATGGTGCGAACGGTAAAGTTTTGCGCTGTGTTGCAACAGATGGTCACCGTCTAGCGCGTATTGATGCAGACCTGCCAGAGGGTGCCGCRGATGTTCCAGGTGTGATCGTTCCGCGTAAAACCGTTGGTGAATTGCGTAAGCTTTTTGAAGATGATGAAATGCAGATAGCGGTATCCGTRTCCGAGACGAAGATTCGTTTCGCTACACCAGAGATTACCCTGACATCTAAAGTTATCGACGGATCATTTCCAGATTACACGCGGGTTATTCCRMMRGGCAATACACGCCGCCTAGAGGTTGATGCCGCAGAATTTGCAAGAGCAGTTGATCGGGTTTCAACCGTGTCTTCAGAACGTTCGCGGGCTGTGAAATTGACATTAGATGAAGACCGTTTGATCTTGGCGGTGAACGCGCCTGATAGTGGTGCCGCCGAAGAAGAATTATCCGTTTCTTACGGTGATGAGCCGCTTGAAATTGGTTTTAACGCCAAGTATCTGCTGGAAATTGCAGGTCAGGTGGATCGTGAAAATGCGGTGTTCTTGTTCAACTCATCTGGGGATCCAACCTTGATGCGTGAAGGCAATGACGAAAGTGCGGTCTATGTTGTGATGCCGATGCGGGTGTAAGCCTTGAGCGGGCTTGCCCTCAACAGTATTACGCTTTCGCATTTCAGGTCTCATAAGCGCGTCCAAATTGAAACGGATGGGCGGCCCATTGCTATTTATGGGTCTAATGGGGCGGGTAAAACCAATATTTTAGAAGCGATTTCTTTGCTGTCTCCAGGGCGCGGTTTGCGCCGTGCAACGATTGATGAAATGTCGCGTAGGCCTGAAAATATGGGGTGGAAAATTTCTGCCGTATTGGAAAGYCTTGGTCATCTGCATGAAGTTGAAACCTCTTATAAGGGCGARGGATCGCGCGGCGTTCTGATTGAYGGTAAAGCGGCACCGCAACTGGCATTGGGTCGACTTGCTCGGATTGTTTGGCTTGTGCCTGTGATGGATCGTTTGTGGGTTGAAGGGGCTGAGGGCCGGCGACGGTTTCTAGATCGCTTAACCATGAGCCTAGAACCGCGTCATGCYGAGGCCGCACTAACGTATGAACGTTGTATGCGGGAACGCAATCGAATGTTGAARGACGGGGTGCGTGACCCTGCATGGTATGATGCAATCGAGGCGCAAATGGCGCAGGCGGGTAGTTTGATTGAGCAAAACAGACTACTGACCATCGCGCGACTGCAAGAGGCGCAAAAAGGCGCAGATACCAGTTTTCCGATTGCAGACTTGAAATTGATTGGTGCTGAAGCGGGTACCGTTATTTCTGATCAGAATGATTTACTCGATGCTTTTAGGGATAGTCGGCCCCGTGATATGCGGGCTGGCCGTACGCTTGTCGGCCCGCACCGTGATGACCTTGAGGCAATTTATACGGCTAAAAGCACCCCTGCCAAGCTTTGCTCGACGGGCGAGCAAAAAGCCCTGCTTGTGTCACTCGTGCTGGCCAATGGACGTGCCGTTGCCCAAGACTTTGGCGCACCCCCGATTTATTTACTGGATGAAGTTTCTGCCCATCTAGATGCTGATAGGCGGGCGGCGCTTTATAATGAAATTTGCGCGCTGGGGGCGCAGGCTTGGATGACGGGAACGGGTATTGAACTGTTCCATGAACTTGGTGACCGTGCATTGCATTTGGATGTGTCCGATGTGGACGGCATTTCGCATGTGCGCCCGCATTAGGAAAAAATGATGATACCACAACGTATTACGATGATCACACTCGCAGTCTCTGATCTAGAGGCTTCGCGTAAGTTCTACGCAGGCCTTGGTTGGGTTGAGGCTGAGGGCGGCAACGATACCATCGCTTTCTACAAAATCGCAGGCCAGTTCTTTTCGCTTTATACGCGTGATGCTTTGGCAAAAGATATTGGCCAGTCCATTCCTGAACAAGCAACGGGGGCTATCACTTTGGCTACAAACTATGGGTCACGTGATGCCGTTGATCAGGCTTATGTTGTGGCGATTGCTGCAGGTGCGCGTCAAATCACCAAACCGTCCGAGGTTTTCTGGGGTGGATATTCAGGTAATTTTGCAGACCCAGACGGGCATATGTGGGAAATTGCCCATAACCCGTTCTGGAACTTTGATGATAATGGCCAAATCATAGACGACGCATGATTAGGTACCTTAAACATATGGTTGGCGCGTGACATTCTTTTGGTAAACGGCTATGTTTTTGTTAAAATGTAGCAGGAAATCCAGATGTCAGATGAGCAGCCAAAAGCAGAAGAGTATAATGCTAATTCTATTAAAGTTCTCAGGGGCTTAGAGGCTGTTCGTAAGCGTCCAGGTATGTACATTGGTGATACCGATGACGGCTCTGGTTTGCACCATATGGTTTATGAGGTGGTCGATAACGGTATTGATGAAGCCTTGGCCAAGCATGCGGACTTTGTGTCCGTAACCATCCATGAAGATGAAAGCATTTCGGTGCGTGATAATGGGCGCGGTATTCCTGTGGGCATTCACGACGAAGAGGGCGTTTCAGCTGCTGAAGTGATTATGACCCAGCTTCATGCTGGCGGTAAGTTTGACAGCAATTCCTATAAAGTTTCTGGCGGCCTACACGGTGTGGGTGTGTCTGTTGTGAATGCGTTGTCTGATTGGTTGGAATTGAAAATTTGGCGTGAAGGCAAAGTTCATATCGCACGTTTTGAGCATGGTGATACGGTTAGACATCTAGAAGCTATCGGGGAAGCTGGTGATGAAACGGGTACTGAAGTGCGGTTTATGGCTTCGCTCAATACATTTTCAARMMKTGMKWMTTCGNTTTNRMAAYRCTKGAAWWSCGKYTGCGYGAACTGGCATTCCTGAATTCAGGCGTAAAGATTATCTTGCGCGATGAACGTCCGTCAGATCCGCTTGAAACAATATTCCTTTACGATGGTGGTGTTAAAGAGTTTGTGCGTTTCTTGGATAGATCCAAGACACCATTGATTGCAGATCCAATTTATATTGTTGGCGAAAAAGAGGGTATTACGATTGAGGTCGCGATGTGGTGGAATGATAGCTACCATGAGAATGTCTTGCCGTTTACCAACAATATTCCACAGCGTGATGGTGGGACACATATGGCAGGCTTTCGGGGTGCCTTGACGCGCACGATGAATAATTATGCATCGTCTAGTGGTATTGCTAAGAAAGAAAAAATCTCATTTTCTGGCGATGATGCCCGTGAAGGTTTGACATGTGTGTTGTCTATCAAAGTGCCTGAYCCAAAGTTTTCATCACAAACCAAAGACAAGCTGGTGTCGTCTGAAGTGCGCCCTGTTGTTGAAAGTTTGATGAATGAAAAATTGACGGAATGGTTTGAGGAAAACCCTGCCGAGGCTCGGCAAATTATTGGTAAGGTGGTCGAGGCCGCGCTTGCCCGTGAAGCGGCGCGTAAAGCGCGTGAATTGACTCGGCGTAAAACAGCCTTTGGCGGATCGGCTTTGCCTGGAAAACTGGCTGATTGCCAAGAACGYGATCCATCAAAATCAGAACTATTCTTGGTGGAAGGGGACAGCGCTGGCGGATCAGCCAAGCAGGGCCGTAGTCGTGAAAATCAAGCGGTCTTACCYTTGCGCGGTAAGATYTTGAACATTGAACGSGCTCGTTTTGACAAAATGCTGGCATCCGAACAGATCACGAATTTGATCACGGCCATGGGCACKGGGATTGGGCGCGATGAGTTTAATCTTGMAAAAYTGCGCTATCATAARATCATTATYATGACTGATGCGGACGTTGATGGTGCGCATATYCGKACWTTGTTGCTGACATTTTTCTTTCGCCAAATGCCAGAATTAATCGACCAAGGGCATCTGTATATTGCGCAACCACCTTTGTTTAAAGTGGCACGCGGCAAGTCAGAAGTGTACCTTAAGGATCAGGTTGCACTGGAAGAYTATTTGATYGAACARGGYATTGATGGCGCTGCCCTTAACCTTGGTGGGGGTTCYGTTCTKGCGGGGGCTGACCTTGCACGTGTGGTGACAGAGGCGCGTAATGCACGGTTTGTGTTGAACGCTTTYCCGACGCATTAYAACCGCCATATTCTAGAACAATCTGCGATTGCAGGTGCTTTGATCCCAGGGCGGATTGATGARAACCCGCAAGCRATGGCAGACGCCGTATGTACGCGACTTGATCATGTYTCACTGGAATATGAACAGGGTTGGACAGGGCGTCAGACACAAGATCACGGGTTGCGTTTTAGCCGTGTTGTGCGGGGTGTTGAAGAAAGTCATACCCTTGATGGTAAATGTTTGCGATCAGGTGAGGCGCGTAAGCTCAGCGATATGACAAGCAACTTGCAAGAGGTCTACGGCAAGTCAGCGACCTTTGTGCGCAAAGATAAAAGCTACCCAGTTCATGGGCCAATCGATTTGTTGAATYTGGTCATGGCAGAGGGCGAGCGTGGCTTGAGCTTGCAACGCTACAAAGGCTTGGGTGAGATGAATCCTAGCCAGCTATGGGAAACGACACTAGACCCTGAAGCACGGACTTTGCTACAGGTCAAAGTTGATGATCTGGCTGGGGCTGATGATCTGTTCACCAAGCTTATGGGGGATGTTGTTGAACCACGTCGCGAGTTCATTCAACAGAACGCACTTTCTGT
>NVSA01000055.1 GCA_002401045.1 Paracoccaceae bacterium | reverse complement strand
CGCTATCAAAACTGAATAGTTTGCGATTTTTAGACGTCAGCGTGACGCCTGTGCATGATGTTGAACCGCTATCAAAACTAAAAAAATTACGTCAGGTTTTTTTACAAGGAACCCAAGTACGTGATGTGACAATGTTGAATACATTGGTACGTAATGGCTTGAAAATTGAGCTGTAGCCTAGCGTATGGGATGAAATTCTAAGGCATTGATATGTACCTTGGAGCAGCCCTTATTTTGAATACATTGGGTAATAATTTTCTTGGCTTTTGCGCTGGGGCTTACCAAAAAATTTCCGTCACAAGGGGTTGATAGCAGGCGATAGCCTGTGTCTGTTTGCTTTAGAAACACCAACATTTCGGCGTTGGTTTTAGGAAAGCCACCGCACCACGGGCCAAAGCAAACGGTGTCGATGGTTACATTTAACTGATGGGTTTTACTGGTCGAGCTGACTGGAAAATACTGCCCTGTCAGTGTGGTTTTGACATGTTGTTCTTTGCCTTGTTGATACTTTGGAATAGGCTTTTCTGCTTTTAGTGTACCGATAGCTATGTGATAAATTTCAGGGGCGTCGTTGATGGTATTAAACGTACGGGCAAAATTTGATGGCATGCATGAAAGCGCCACAGATTGCGTTGCTATTACGCTTAACAATAAGCCTGTACAGAGCGTTTTCATGCGACGGATTTCTGGAACTCTTTAATCACATGTTCATAGGTATCGCGTTTGAACGGGACGATTAAATCCAGCAGCTTTTCAGGCGGTAGCCATTGCCACGCGCTGAATTCAGGTTCTGCGGTTTGGATGTTCACCAGATCGTCAGAGCCCGTAAAACGCATTAAAAACCATTTTTGTTTTTGTCCCCGAAAACGACCGTTCCATAATTTGGGTACTAAATAATGGGGCAGGTCATAAGGAATCCAATCATCTGTTTGCGTGATGACTTCAACTGCAGAGGCGGGAATTCCAGTTTCTTCTTCTAATTCCCGTAGGGCGGCGACCTCGGCGTCTTCACCTTTTTCGACGCCGCCTTGTGGCATTTGCCATGCACCATCTGCACTGTCTAGACGCTGGCCTGCGAATACGCCGCCAGCTTTATTGCACAACATAATGCCGACACAAGGGCGGTACGGAAGCGCTAGGATTTCATCGTTTGTCATGGCGGTGATCAATTCCCAGAAGACAAAACAGTAAGACCTTTTAGCAGGTCTAGAGCGTATGATAGTTGATAATCTGTGTCGCGCAATTTGGCCGCGGCCTCTTGTTTTTTACGCTCGTCTTCCATTTGTTTTTTCTCGTCCTCAGACAGGCTGTCATTGGATAATGACCCACGCAAATCAGATTCGAACCGTTGATTACGTGCTTTGCTTTCCTCGGCACCCTCTTTTTTGGCGGGGCGTTGTTCGACTAAAATATCAGGTGAAACGCCAAGCGCTTGGATTGAGCGCCCTGATGGGGTGTAGTAGCGTGCGGTGGTTAGCTTGATGCCTGACCCGCTTTGCAATGGCATGATGGTTTGCACCGATCCTTTGCCAAAACTGCGGGTGCCAATGATGACTGCGCGGTGGTGATCTTGCAGGGCACCGGCTACGATTTCAGAGGCCGACGCTGATCCGCCGTTAATTAAAACGATCAAAGCTTTACCATCTGTGATGTCACCCGGTGTAGCATTGCGGCGGTCGCTATCTTTACTGTCACGGCCCCGTGTTGAAACAATTTCACCTGACTCTAAAAACGCATCAGAAACCAGTTCTGCCTGCCTTAGCAAACCGCCTGGGTTGTTGCGTAAGTCTAGCACGAAACCTGTGACTTGATCCATGCCGCCCGCTTCGGTGACAATTTTTTCGACGCCTGATTTTAGGTTGTTATAGGTTTGTTCGGTAAAGGATGAAACGCGCATGACAACAGTGTCGCCTTCTAGGCGCACGCGTGCGGCCTTTACCCGAATTTGGTCGCGCACAATTGTGATATCAAAGGGTTCATCGGTGCCTTCACGCACGATTGTGATAATGATTTCTGCGCCAACAGGGCCGCGCATTGTTTTAACGGCCTCGTCTAGGGTCATGCCAAGTGTGGGTTCGCCGTCGACCTTAGTGATAAAGTCGCCTGCCATCACGCCTGCTTTTTGTGCGGGTGTGTCGTCAATCGGTGTAATAACTTTTACAAAGCCGTTTTCTTGGGTGACCTCAATGCCTAAGCCGCCAAATTCGCCTTTGGTGTGAACCCGCATTGAATCGAAATCCTCTGCATCCATAAAGTTGGAATGGGGATCAAGGGATGACAGCATGCCGTTGATTGCGGCTTGGATCAGTTTTTCTTCGTCGACTTCTTCGACGTAGCTGGAGCGAATGCGTTCAAACACATCGCCAAAGAGATCTAGGTTTTCATAAGTGGATTTGGTTGATGCTGTTTCCTGAGCAATTAAGGGGCCTGTGAAGTTTGCTGTTAGGAAAAACCCAGCAAGTGTTCCAGTTGTTGCGGCCAAAAGTAATTTTTTCATACGTAAATCCTAAATGTTGCTCAGAGCAAACCAATCCGTTGGATCGACAGGTTCGCCATCTTTTCTTATTTCTATATAGAGCGATTCTTGCCCAATTGTGCCACCACCTTCTGACGCTTCGATCAAAAAATCTTGAGTTTGGGGCTGATTTCCGCCCAAAAGTCCAATTGGGTCGCCTGAATTAACGATTTGTCCGAACTCACCATAGATTTGGTCAAGCCCCGCGATGACGATTAAAAACCCCGGTTCGGGTTCTAAAATAATAACTTTGCCGTAATCTAGGAAGGACCCTGCAAAGCGGATGGTGGCGGGTGTTGGGGCTGTTATCAACGATAAAGGGCGCGCGGTAATGACGACGCCAGGGCGCTTGATGCCCGCGGCGTCGGTTTCATTAAAGCCGCGTAATAGGGCACCTTGGATTGGTAGCGGGATGCGGCCTTTGTTTTCTAGAAAGGTTTTCCGAACGTCTTCGATACCTTCAATCGGGATATCGCTGAGCCCGTTGGCAAAAAAGTTCAGGGTTTTGCTGTTATCCGCCATGATTTGTACTTTGATCGGGTCAGAGGCAAAACGAATGGGTAAATCCGTGCGTTCGCTGATTGCTGTTGAGAGAGCAATACGGGCAGATTGTGCGCCCATAAGACCCTCTTGCAATGCGCCTTCGGCATCTTTTTGTAGCTTACGCAAGCCGACCAACTCATCTAATTGTCCCCGTAAATCGGTGGCTTTGATTTGCAGGGTCGGTGTGACCTCTGACATAATCATGCCCGAACGCGCGGTGCCGATCGCACCTGCGGGATGGATCATCAACAGCGGGGTTGGCGCACGTTCCATGGTTTGTAAAACGCCTAAAAGTCTGCTGATTTGGTCGCGCTTAGCGGCTAATTGCAGACGAACTACCTGCTCACGAATAGCGGCGGCGCGCAGGCTTTCGCGGACAGCAAGTAGACCGTTCTCATAGGCTTTTACCGTTTTGCTAAGGGCGATAACGCGGTCACTAGATTTTTGGGCGCTTTTTAATGCGCGTGCGGCGGCACTTAATTCGGTGGACGCATCTTGGGCGAGTTGCATAGGCGTTTTGGCGCTAGATTGCGCCGCAATCAAGCAACAGCCTGCAACAAAGATAAAGGTTTTAAGAGCGCCTAACAAATCAAAGTTTCGCCTGTCATTTCATCGGGTTTCGTAAGACCCATTAAATCCAGTAAGGTTGGTGCCAAATCCGCAAGTCGTCCGCCTGCGCGTAATTTGGCGTGTTTCGGACCCCCAATCAAGGCTACGGGGACAGGGTTGGTGGTATGCGCGGTATGCGGCTCACCGGTTTCAGGATTGACCATGGTTTCGCAATTGCCGTGATCGGCTGTGACAATCATGGCACCATCTTGGGCGATGACCGCATCAATGACTTTACCCAAGCCTGTATCGACAGCATTACAAGCTATCATTGCCGCTTGCACATCGCCTGTATGCCCGACCATGTCGGGGTTGGCGTAATTGACGACGATTAAATCATAGCTGTCCGCGTCAATGGCTTTGACCAGATTTTCGGTCACTTCACCGCAAGACATTTCGGGCTGCAGATCGTAGGTCGCAACCTTTGGGCTGGGGGCTAGGTAGCGGGTCTCATCAGGTGCAGGGATTTCAACGCCGCCATTAAAGAAGAATGTCACATGGGGGTATTTTTCAGTCTCGGCGATGCGAAACTGTTTTTTTCCGTGTGCCGCGACCCATTCGCCCAGTGTRTTTTTGATGTCTTGGTTTGGAAAAACGCAATCCATGTAAGTGTTGTGACGATCTGAATATTCGGCATAGCCGCTGATAATTGTAAGCTTTGGGCGGACACCCGTTTCAAAGCTATCAAAGTCAGGATCGGCAATAGCAGCTAGAATTTCACGGGCGCGGTCAGCACGAAAGTTTAGAAACATCAGGCCGTCGTGGTCTTTGAGACCTGTGTAATCACCCAAAGTTGTTGGAATGAAAAATTCGTCTGTTAGGCCGCTGTTATACCCTGCATCAATGGCTTGCTTGGCCGTATCTGCCTGTGCGCCTGAAGCGTTAACAATTGTGCTGTAARCCAATTCGACACGTTCCCAACGGTTGTCGCGGTCCATGGCATAATACCGCCCTGACAATGTGGCCAAGGTGACGTTGCCCTTTAGCCCTGCTTCCAGATGGGATAAATATTTAAGCGCTGATTTTGGGGCCACATCGCGACCATCACCAAAAAGATGCAAGGTAACAGGCACACCTGCGGCGGTAATGATATTGGCAGTTTCAATCATGTGGTCGACATGGCTATGCACACCGCCGTCTGATAAAAGGCCACATAGATGTGCGACCCCGCCAGAGGTTTTAAGCGCATCAATGAACCGTGTGATTGCAGGTAGGGCGGCAAATTCACCCCGTTCGATTGCTGCTTCAATACGGCGTAGATCCATTTCAACAACGCGCCCTGCGCCGATGTTCATGTGGCCAACTTCGGAATTGCCCATCTGACCTGATGGCAACCCAACGTCGGGGCCGTAAGTGATTAGGGTTGAAGACGGACAATTTGCCATAATGCGATCAAAATTCGGCGTATCTGCCAAAGCAACCGCATTGTGTTCAGGTTGATCGCGTAAACCCCAACCATCCAAAATACATAATACGACTGGCTTTTTAGGGGTCATGGTCACGGCTCCGTTTTGCTTACTTTGGATGTAGACCCTGTATCGACTTGGTTCAAGCGGTTTGGTGTTGATTAGGCGCGGTGATAGGGGCTGCGGGCTAAAATACTGGCGGCGCGGTAGAGCTGTTCTGACAACATAACGCGTGCCAACATATGTGGCCAAACCATTTTGCCAAAAGACAATGAGAAATTCGCACGGTCGCGCAAGGCGGGTGTTAACCCATCAGCACCGCCGATCACAAAGCAAACAGTGCTATTTCCGTCATCACGCCAACGGGCAAGATGATTGGAAAATTCAGGGGATGACAGAAGCTTGCCGCGTTCATCAAGGGTGACAACGGTGGCACCTTTGGGGATGGATTTTAGCAATAAGTCCGCTTCGGCATTTTGCCCGCCGCCCTTTTTATCCTCAACCTCAATGATTGAAGCATCGGTAAACCCAAGGGCGCGGCCTGTGCGTTCAAAGCGCGTTAGGTAGTCGTCGATCAGGTCTTTTTCAGATCCTYTTCGAAGACGCCCAACMGCGCTTATTTGAACGCGCACGGATTATGCGTCTTCAGTGTCTGAGGACGGTAGCCACATTTTCTCTAGCTGATAAAATTCGCGAACTTCAGGGCGGAAAACATGCACGATAATGTCGCCAGCATCCACTAAGACCCAGTCGCCTGCGCCTTTGCCTTCGATACGCGAAGAGATGCCCATGACCAGTTYAATCCGATCGGCCAGCTTGGACGAAATCGCACCGACTTGGCGCGTAGATCGACCCGTGGCGATGACCATATGGTCGGCCATTTGGCTCTTCCCGCGTAAGTCGATTGTCACGACATCTTCGGCTTTGTTGTCTTGTAGGGTATTTAATACCAAGTCCAGCATAGACATGCTTGGGATGTTTTGGTCGGCAGGATTGTCTGCCTCAACACGTTCAACCAGAACCGTGTCCTCCATATAACGCACCGATCCTTGGTGCTAAGGTGATAGTAAGATACCCCAAAACGGGACTTTCGGGCAAGAGTCAAGCCGATCACACAGATGGTGTGGTAAATCGGCACTAAATTGACTGCTTTATGGGGTGGTCGCGCGGCTAAGCGCGTACCAATTTTTCATAATCGCTTGAAATATCACGTGCCATTTGACCAACTTCGAAGTTGTATTCCCCGATTTGACCCACAGGGGTCACTTCGGCGGCGGTGCCTGTTAGCCAGCACTGCTCAAAACTTTCAAGTTCTTCTGGCATGATGTGCCGCTCGTGTACTTTTACGCCTTGTTCCGTCAGCATTTGGATGACTGTTTGGCGGGTTAGGCCATTTAGGAAACAATCGGGTTTGGGCGTGTGAACTTCACCGTTTTTAACAAAGAAGATATTCGCGCCTGTCGCTTCGGCGATATAGCCGCGATAATCGAACATCATGGCGTCGGAACAGCCGCGATCTTCGGCTTGGTGTTTTGCCATGGTGCAAATCATATACAGACCTGCAGCTTTGGCGTGGCAGGGGATTGTTTCGGGGCTTGGGCGTTTCCATTTGGAAATGTCGAGCTTTGCGCCCTTGGTTTTGGCGTCGCCATAATAGGCACCCCATTCCCAAGCGGCTACGCCCATACGAACAGGATTGTTGCGGCTGGCAACACCCATGTCTTCGCCCGCACCGCGCCATGCAACAACACGTATATAAGCATCGGTTAATCCGTTTGCTGCGAGAACCTGTTGTTTGGCGGCTTCGATTTCATCAACGGTATAAGGGATTTCAAAATCCAACTCGCGGCCTGAAAACAACAGACGTTCAGAATGTTGGCGGCTTTTGAAAATCTTACCATTATAGGCGCGTTCGCCTTCAAATACAGAAGAGGCATAGTGCATGGCATGGGTCAGCAAATGCACATTTGCATCACGCCAATCGACCATTTTGCCGTCCATCCAAATTGTGCCGTCGCGATCATTATAGGCCACCATGGGGCTCTCCTTTTTGATTTGGTAATTTTATTACCTAAATTTGCAAAAATATGACATATAATTGCAAAAATATGTGATTTTGCTAGCATTTGATTCTTGGAAAGTCAACAATGCTGACTTAAATTGATTGAAGCAGCTTCATTTTGTGATTGGATGAAATAAATGTCAGAGACTTCCGCAAACGGGCAAGGAGARAGCCTGTTGTTTTTAACGGACGAACAATTGCTACAAGGGATTGAATTGATGTTCTTTGCCTATCGTGGCTTTACGTCTGACCCTGATCAAATTTTGCAAAACTATACGTATGGGCGGGCGCACCATCGGGCACTACATTTTATCAACCGAAATCCGAAAATTACGGTTAACGCGTTGTTGGATATTTTGGGTGTCACAAAACAATCGCTTAATCGCGTCTTGCGCCAATTGGTAGACGATGGTCTGGTCGATAGTATTGTTGGTAAAGTTGATCGGCGTGAACGTAATTTGTCACTGACGGCCAGTGGACTTGTGTTAGAGCGCAGTCTCTCGGATGCTCAGCGGGCACGGATGCGCGCAGCTTATAAAGCGGCAGGGCCCGATGCGGTGCAGGGATTTCGGTCGGTGTTGAAACATATTATGGGGCCGCAAATGACGGCTCACTTGGAATAGAAAAGCATGTCGATACCAAATATAAATGATGCCCATATCCTGATTGTTGATGATGATGAACGCATTCGGACATTGTTGCAAAAATTCCTAATACGTCATGGTTTTTGGGTTAGTGCGGCGCGTGATGCAGCCCATGCGCGTAAATTACTGCAAGGCTTAGAGTTTGATTTACTGGTGCTTGATGTGATGATGCCAGGCGAAGATGGGTTGACGTTGACGCGGTCTTTACGCGAAACGTTAACGACGCCAATTTTATTGCTGACGGCAAAAGCAGAAACCAATGAACGAATTTTGGGGCTTGAGGCAGGGGCAGATGATTATCTGACCAAACCGTTTGAGCCGAAAGAATTGGTGCTCCGTATCAACGCAATTTTGCGCCGTGTTCCTGTGGCCGAACCTGTTCAAGAACCGCCAAAAACATTGCAACTGGGCGATGTACGGTATGACGTGACGCGTGGTGAGATGTGGCGCGGGACGGATTTAGTGCGCCTGACAGCAACGGAAAGTGCGTTGATGCGCATCTTTTGTATGGCAACACACCAGCCTGTAACGCGGGCAAAACTGGTTGAGGATTTGGGGCGTGATAAGGGTACCAGTCAAGAGCGTGCGGTTGATGTGCAAATCACACGGCTGCGGCGCAAAATTGAAGATGATCCCAAGAACCCGCGTTATCTGCAAACCGTGCGTGGGGCTGGCTATATGTTGGCACCTGATTAAATCATATGACCACTGCGCTGATTACCCACCCTGATTGTTTGAAACATGTGACACCTGATGGGCATCCTGAACGGGTTGCACGACTAGAGGTAATTTTACGCGCTCTGCGCACAGATGATTTTGCGGCGCTTAACTGGGTTGATGCACCCCTTGCAACGCAAGCGCAGGTTTTGCGTGCGCATCCGCAAGCGTATTTTGACCGTGTCGCAGAAGCATCACCGTCTGATGGTTGGACAACATTAGACGCTGATACGCATATGTCGGCGGGATCGTTTGATGCGGCTTTGCGCTGTGCGGGTGCGAATGTTCAGGCGGTAGATTTGGTTTTGGGCGGGACGGCGACAAATGCGTTTTGTGCTGTGCGTCCCCCAGGGCATCATGCCGAAGCGCAAACTGCGATGGGTTTTTGTTTGTTTGGCTCTGTTGTAATTGGTGCAAAACACGCGTTGGAACATCATGGTTTAGAGCGTGTTGCGATCGTTGATTTTGATGTGCACCATGGCAATGGCACACAAGATTTGGTCTGGAATGACGACCGTATTTTTTTCGCCTCAACCCATCAAATGCCACTTTACCCTGGATCTGGATATGCCCATGAAACAGGCGGGTCGGGTAATATTTTGAATGTGCCGCTTGCGTCTGGTGCAGATGGGAATGACCTGCGGGCAGCCTTTAGTCAACAAATTCTACCAGCGCTTGATGCATTTAAGCCGCAGATGATTTTCATCTCTGCGGGATTTGATGCACATTTTGCCGATCCCTTGGCGGGTTTGAACTTTGACGTGGATGATTTTACATGGGCAACATGTCAGATAAAAGACGCGGCTTTGCGCCTGTGTGCAGGGCATCTGGTCTCGACTCTTGAAGGTGGATATGATCTTGGTGCTTTGGCTGATTGCGTGTCAGCGCATGTAAAAACTTTGATGGAGCAAGATCAATGAGTGATAAATCTGTGGCTGACATGAGCTTTGAACAAGCGATGAGCGAACTAGAAGCTGTTGTTTCAAATCTTGAAAGCAGCCAAGTGGCATTGGACGATTCTATCAAGCTGTATGAACGCGGCGCGGCGTTGAAATCACATTGTGAAGCCAAATTAAAAGAAGCCGAAGAAAAAGTTGCGCAAATCACGCTGTCACCAGATGGTAGCGTACAAGGATTAAAACCCGTCGAAGGTTAGTATAATGAGTGTGCGATTTCAAAAAGAATTGACGAATGCGGCAGAGTTTATTGAGAGCCGCTTGAACGGTTTTCTGCCTGCTTCTAACACATCATTAATGGCCGACCCTATGCGCCATGCGGTAATGGGCGGCGGCAAACGTTTGCGGGCGTTTCTGGTGCTGGAATCTGCTAACCTTTTTGATATCAACCCTGAACAGGCGGCATATAGTGCGGCGGCGATTGAATGTATTCATGCCTATTCTTTGGTGCATGATGATCTGCCGTGTATGGATGATGACGATTTGCGGCGCGGCAAACCAACGGTGCATGTGAAGTGGGATGAAGCAACGGCAGTGCTGGCAGGTGACGGGTTGCAAACCTTGGCGTTTGATATTTTAGCACGGACACCAGCGGCTATGAATGATGCGGTGCGTGTTCAATTGATTTCCAGTTTGGCAATTGCATCTGGGCGTATGGTTTTAGGACAGTCCCAAGACATCGCGGCGGAAACTGCGCGTGTTCCGCTGGGACTGGAGGCGATTGTAGAATTGCAGTCGAATAAAACGGGTGCTTTGATCGAATGGTCTGCTTGTGCAGGTGCTGTTTTGGCGTGCCAAGATATGACTGCATTGTCAGCATATGCGAAGGCGCTGGGGTTAGCGTTTCAAATTCAGGACGATATTTTGGATATTGAAGGCGATGTGGCCGACACGGGCAAGCGCCTGCAAAAGGACACAGAGGCGGGCAAAGCAACGTTTGTTTCTATTTTGGGACTTGATGGTGCCAAGCAAAAAGCCAGATCACTGGTAGAACAGGCCTGTGATGTGTTATCAATTTATGCAACAAAAGCCGAATCTTTGCGGGATGCCGCACAGTTTGTGATTGAGCGAAATAAGTGAGTGATACAGTCCAGTGACCGATAACCGCCCCCATACACCATTGTTAGATCAGGTAAACACCCCTGAAGATTTGAAAAGCTTTTCGGATGCACAGTTGTGCCAATTGGCGGATGAGTTGCGTGCCGAGACAATTTCTGCGGTGTCTGAAACGGGGGGTCATTTAGGCGCAGGGCTGGGTGTGGTTGAATTGACCACGGCCATCCACGCGGTTTTTGACACGCCAAAGGATCGGTTGATTTGGGATGTTAGCCATCAAAGCTATCCGCATAAAATCCTAACGGGTCGTCGGGATCGTATTCGAACTTTGCGCCAAGGTGGCGGTTTGTCAGGGTTTACGAAACGCAGTGAAAGTCCGTTTGACCCGTTTGGTGCGGCGCATAGTTCGACCTCTATTTCTGCGGCTCTTGGGTTTGCGGTTGCGCGTGATTTGGGCGGCGCACCTGAGCATGGGTTGGGCGATGCGATTGCTGTGATTGGTGACGGGGCAATGTCTGCGGGCATGGCCTATGAAGCGATGAATAATGCGGGTGATTTGGGAAAACGGTTGTTTGTTATTCTGAACGATAACGAGATGTCGATTGCGCCGCCTGTGGGGGCGATGTCGTCGTATCTTTCGCGCCTATATGCGGGTGAGCCATTTCAAGAATTGAAAGCGGCGGCCAAAGGGGCGGTGTCTTTATTGCCAGAACCATTCCAAGATGGGGCAAAGCGTGCGCGCGATATGGTCAAGCATATGACCGTTGGCGGGACGATGTTTGAACAGCTTGGGTTTTC
>NVSA01000054.1 GCA_002401045.1 Paracoccaceae bacterium | reverse complement strand
CAGCCGCCTTACTTGATCGCCCGATTGCCCACCGTACATTGCATGATGTAGCGCAGGGTCGTCCTGAAAATTCAATTGCGGGCGCACGGGCGGCGATTACGGGAAATTACGCCATCGAAATTGATTTGCAATTGTCTAAGGATGGGGTGCCGATGGTGTTCCATGATTATGCGCTTGATCGTTTGGCCCATGGGGCAGGTGCGATTGCACAGCATAGCGCGGCACAGCTTGGGAAAATTGATCTGAAGGGTGGGGATGAGCCAATCCCAACCTTGGCCGCTTTTTTATCTGCCGTGAACGGCGATGTGCCATTACTGATTGAGATCAAAGATCAAGATGGTGCTTTGGGTCKGAATGTTGGTRCGTTRGAACAGGCCATTTGTGACGTGTTGCGCAACTACAAAGGCTGTGTGGCTTTGATGTCMTTTAATCCCCATGCSATTGCGAAATGYGSRCAGTTYGCCCCTGATATTCCGCGCGGATTGGTTACCGATCCTTTTKCCAAAAASGAYTGGCCTATGCTATCTGCCGCACGACGTTCTGAACTGGCAACYATCCCAGATTATGATCRTGTGGGCGCATGTTTCATCTCGCATAATGTGGCACATCTGACAGATGCYGCCGTGCAGAATGTCAAAGATAAAAACGGCACTGTTTTGTGCTGGACTGTGCGTTCTATTGCTCAAGAAAAAACGGCGCGCAYTGTCGCCCAAAACATTACATTCGAAGGGTATCTTGCGTAAGCTAAGCCATGTCCAATGTATCTAAAATCACTGTTAGCGCAATCAACAGCCTATCTGATATTTCTCAGAAAGATTGGGATATATGTGCCGTCCAAGGCAGTCGCCGCGCCCGTGATCCGTTCACAACATATCGTTTTTTGAAAGCGCTTGAAGACAGCGGTTCCGTTGGTGCGGGTTCAGGTTGGGGGCCACATTATTTGATTGCACGGCAAGGGGATCAAGTGATTGCCGTGATGCCGCTTTATGCAAAATCGCACAGCCAAGGCGAATATATTTTTGACCATAACTGGGCGCAAGCCTATGAAAGTTCAGGCGGGGATTATTACCCCAAATTGCAAGCGGCGGTTCCGTTTACACCTGTAACAGGGCGGCGTTTTTTATGCCGTGCAGGGTTTGATGCAACAGGTCGTGCGGCCTTGGTGAAAGGCCTCATGCAAATGACGGCGGACAATGGTTTGTCATCAATTCATATAACTTTTTGCGATGCCGATGAATATGCGGCAGGGACGCAAATGGGGCTATTGCCGCGCCTTGGGCAACAGTTTCACTGGCTTAATGATAACTATCAAACCTTTGACGATTTCTTGGGGGCGTTGTCATCGCGAAAACGAAAAAACATCCGTAAAGAACGCATCGGCGCACAAGGCTTTGGCGGGCGTATCGTCCAGTTAACGGGTGATGATTTAAAGGCTGAACACTTCGATGCGTTTTGGCAGTTTTACCAAGATACAGGCGCGCGCAAATGGGGCACGCCTTATTTAACACGCGCCTTTTTCGACATTGCACTCGAAACTTTGCGCGATGATATTTTACTGATCATGTGCGAATTGGATGGGCGCTGGGTTGCAGGTGCGTTGAATATCATCGGTGATGATTGCCTGTACGGGCGCTATTGGGGCGCGTCCCAACATTTACCGTTTATGCACTTTGAGGTCTGCTATTACCAAGCCATCGATTATGCAATTAAACACGGTTTGGCGCGGGTTGAAGCAGGGGCGCAAGGCGAACATAAGTTGGCACGTGGCTATTTACCCAAGCCGACGTATTCACTGCACTGGATTAACGACGCGGGCTTTCGCGATGCTGTTGCGCATTATTTAGATGCAGAACGTGACGCGATAGATGAAGAAATCGAAGTCTTAACGGACTACGGCCCCTTTAAAAAATACCAAGGAGAAGATGATGGCTAACCCATTGACGAATACGCAACGTGACACGGAACTTGCAGAGCTGTTGAATGCGGGCTGGTCGTTGGTTGGCGACCGGGATGCTATTCAACAAGCCTTTAAGTTTAAAACATTTAATGAGGCTTTTGGCTTTATGACCCGTGTGGCGATGTATGCAGAAAAGTGGARCCATCATCCTGAATGGTTCAACGTCTACAACCGTGTTGATGTGGTTTTGACAACCCATAGCGTTGATGGCCTGTCAGATTTGGATATTAAACTTGCCCGTATGATGGACAAATTAGCAGACTAAACCATGCTTTACTGGGCGGCGATCTATTGCGCAATGGATTGACATTTATCATAGGTGTGCAATTGCTTTCAGCTAAGGAATAACGGGAGAAATAATATGACACATGTGGTGGTCGTCGGGGCAGGGCAAGCAGGTAGTTCTTGCGTTGTGAAATTGCGTAATTTAGGATTTGAGGGTGAAATCACCTTGATTGGTTCAGAAATTGCACCGCCCTATCAACGTCCGCCTTTGTCTAAAAAGTATCTCTTAGGTGAAATGGATCTGGAACGGTTGTACCTTAAGCCACAAGCATTTTACGGTGAAAATGGCATTGCCTTGCGGTTGGGGGAAACGGTCAGTRCAATTGATCCGAAGACCTCTTCARTAACGCTTGGSGATGAGACGCTAAGCTATGATCATTTGGTGTTAACTACAGGATCTGCACCACGTAGATTGCCTGCTGCAATCGGTGGCGCTTTGGATGGTGTTTACGTTGTGCGTGGGTTGACGGATGTTGACGCGATGGCACCAGAATTTGCTGAAGGCCGCCATGTTTTAATCATTGGCGGGGGTTATATTGGTCTGGAAGCGGCAGCTGTCGCGGCTAGAAAAGGTCTGAAAGTCACGCTTGTCGAAATGGCAGATCGCATTTTACAACGGGTAGCTTGTACACAAACATCAGATTATTTCCGCACATTGCACGGGGCAAAAGGCGTTGATATTCGCGAAGGTGTCGGGCTTGATTGCCTCACAGGGGATGGCCGTGTGACAGGTGCTAAGCTGACAGATGGCACCATCTTGGATATTGATTTTGCCATTGTTGGTGTCGGGATTACACCCGATATCGGATTGGCTGAAATTGCAGGTTTGGATATTGAGAACGGGATCAAAACAGGGGCTTCTGGGCAGACAAGTGTTGCCAATATCTGGGCGGCTGGTGATTGCGCGTCTTTCCCTTACCAAGGGGGGCGCATCCGTTTGGAAAGCGTGCCAAACGCAATTGACCAGGCCGAAATAATTGCTGGAAATATCATGGGGGCAGGTAAAGATTACACTGCCAAGCCGTGGTTTTGGTCAGATCAATATGATGTGAAATTGCAAATTGCTGGCCTGAATGTTGGCTATGATGATGTGATTACCCGCAAGGGCGACAAAGACGGTATGGTGTCTTTTTGGTACTATAAAGGCGACCAGTTGTTGGCCGTGGATGCCATGAATGACCCGCGCGGTTATATGATTGGTAAACGCATCATTGAGGGCGGTAAAACTGCGGATAAAGCCGCCGTTGCCAATCCTGAAACTGATATGAAGTCGCTGATGTAATGCGGATTGTTGCGGGGCGGTTTAAAGGCACTGCGCTAACCTCGGTTGGCAAGGGCGATACAGATGCGCATCTGCGCCCAACGACAGACCGCGTGCGTGAAAGCATTTTTAATTTATTGGTTAACGGTGGCTATGGCGATCCGTTAACCGATGTTCGTGTCTTAGATTTGTTCGCAGGCACAGGTGCGTTGGGCTTTGAGGCCTTGTCGCGGGGTGCCGCATTTGCATTGTTTGTTGATGACGGTGTTAAAGCACGCGCATTGGTGCGCCAAAATATTGATATTTTACGCGTCATTGGTCAAACAAAACTGTTTCGCCGTGATGCGACCAAACTGGGCACGGCAACAGTCGCGCCGTTTGATTTGGTGTTTCTAGACCCACCCTATGGTAAAGATTTGGGTGCAAAAGCTTTACAAGCCGCAACAGATGGTGGCTGGCTGGCAACGAATGCTTTGATCGTTTGGGAAGAGGGCAGTGAACAATTTGCCCCTGATGGCTTCGAGATGCTTGATGCGCGCAAATACGGGGAAACTTGGGTGCATATTTTGCAACCTAAATAGGTTCCTCTTGTTCTGCGAAACCCAATATGCGAATGCATAAGCTTCCAGCAGAAAGCTACCGATTATCATGACCCAACGCATGTCCCTTTTGAAAGATGTCTTTGGTTTTGATGCGTTTCGTGATGGGCAAGAAGAAATCGTTGATGCGGTTATCACGGGGCGCGATGTCTTGGCGATTATGCCGACAGGCGGCGGTAAGTCTTTGTGCTTTCAATTGCCTGCCTTGTTGCGTGATGGGATCACGGTTGTGGTCTCGCCATTGATTGCCTTGATGCGCGATCAGGTTAATGCGTTGCGGGCCATCGGTGTTGAGGCTGGCGCGTTGACCAGCGGTAATACCGATGAAGAGACCGAGGCGGTTTTTCAAGCGATTGAAGAGGGTCGTCTAAAGCTTTTATATATCGCGCCTGAACGGTTGGCTAATCCTGGCACAACGATTTTATTGCGCAAATCAAATGTATCGTTGATTGCGGTGGATGAGGCACATTGTGTCAGCCAGTGGGGGCATGATTTTCGCCCAGACTATCTGCGCATCGGMACCCTGCGCGATGATCTAGGCGTACCGCTTGCGGCGTTTACGGCAACCGCCGATCAAGAAACCCGTGATGAAATTGTCACGCGCTTGTTTGCTAAAAGCCYGCCTGAAATTTTCTTAAAGGGTTTTGATCGMCCCAATATTCATTTGGCTTTCCAGCCYAAAAACAAACCGCGCCAGCAGGTATTAGATTTTGTTAGCAGACGTAAAGACCAGTCAGGAATTATTTATTGCGGAACGCGGGCAAAAACCGAAACATTGGCGCAGGCTTTACGCWGCGATGGGCACGAAGCCATTCACTATCACGCAGGTATGGCCCCCGATGATCGTCGTTTGGCGGAAACYCGTTTTCARCGYGAAGATGGGCTGATTGTTTGCGCAACCGTGGCTTTCGGTATGGGAATTGATAAGCCCGATATTCGTTGGGTTGTTCATGCCGATTTGCCTAAATCGATGGAAAGCTATTATCAAGAAATTGGTCGTGCGGGGCGTGATGGCGCGCCAGCCGAAACCATGACGTTGTATGGATCTGATGATATTCGTTTGCGCCGTGCGCAAATTGATGAAGGCTTGGCACCGCTTGAACGCAAGCAGGCGGATCATGGGCGCCTGAATGCTTTGCTGGGTTTGGCTGAGGCGCGCCGGTGTCGTCGCCGTGTTTTGTTGCGGTATTTTGGCGATGAAATCCAAGGCTGTGGTAATTGCGATCTTTGTGATGCGCCGCCTGAATTATTTGACGGAACCCAAGCCGTTCGCATGGCGCTATCGGCGATTTTGCGCACGGGTGAATGGTTTGGTGCAGGGCATCTGATTGATATTTTGCGTGGTCAAATGACAGAAAAAGTGCGCAGTAAGGGCCATGATGATTTGCCAACTTTTGGGGTTGGCAAAGAATATGACAAGGCGCAATGGCAGGCGATATTCCGTCAAATGATGGGTTATGATCTGGTGCGCCCTGATATGGAACGCTACGGCGCATTGCGCCTGACCCCTATCGCCCGACCGATTTTACGCGACGAGCAAACGATTGAATTGCGCCGTGATACGATTGTTAAACGCGCCTCGTATCGCCCTAAGGTTAAGGCGTTGGTTGCCGAGGATGATGAAGCATTGTTAAGTGCCTTGAAAGCTAAACGCCGCTCACTGGCCGAAAGCATTCAAGCACCTGCCTATGTTGTTTTTCCAGACAGTACCTTGATTGCGATGGCATCTACGAAACCGACCACACTGGATGATTTTATTAACTTGCCAGGTGTTGGTAAGGTCAAACTTGAGCGTTACGGTAAAGCGTTCATTCAGGTGATTTCTGGCGCGGCACAAGACGTACATCCGTCACGGCGTAAGTTGGCAGGAAAATCGTCAGGGGCGTTGTTTGATATATTGCAAAAGGCGCAAGTTGAGCTTGCACGTGGGATATCTGGTTGTGATACTTATATGAACTGCACCAGTGCAACCTTGTCTAAAATTGCCCAAATCCGTCCGCGTGATTTGGCCGAGTTAGAGCGTATTCAGGGTATGAGTGACAAAAAAGCTGAACGTTTCGGTTCTGCCTTTTTGTCGGCCATTCAAGCAGATTGAAGCTTGCCGCCTTAGGCTAAAATGCTAGGGTATTGAAACACTAGGAAACGCTATGCTTGTTGTTATTTCACCTGCCAAAAAACTAAACTATGATCCGCTTGACGGGAATATTGGGGCAACTCTGCCCGCGTTTCAATCCCGTGCGAATGAACTGGCAAAGGTTGCGAATAAATTATCCGTTTCTGAATTGCGCTCATTGATGAAAATTAGCGAAAATTTAGCAGTGTTGAACAAGGCACGCTTCAAGGCTTTTGCATCCGTATCTGATACACAAAATGCTAAACAAGCGGCGTTCGCTTTTGCGGGGGATACCTACATGGGTTTGCAAGCGACTGATTTTGATGCAGCAGATTTGGAGTATGCCCAAGACCATTTGCGAATTTTGTCAGGGCTTTATGGTGCCCTAAAGCCGCTCGATTTGATCCAGCCTTACCGCTTGGAAATGGGTAGCCGCTTGAAAACAGATCAAGCCGCAAACCTTTACGGTTATTGGGGCCGTGACATTGGGTGTGCTTTGGACGAGGTTGCAAATGGTGTTGTAGTGAATTGCGCATCGAGTGAATATTTTAAAGCTACAGGTAAAGAAATGACCGCGCGTGTTATCACCCCTGTCTTTAAAGAGCAGCGCGAAGACGGCTTAAAGATGATTGGTTTTTATGCCAAAAAAGCACGCGGTTCTATGGCGCGGTTTATGGTKCAAAAYCGTATTGATAACCCTGAAGGYYTGAAAGATTTYAACACTGATGGSTATGGGTTTCAGKCGTCATTGTCTGAGGSTGATACTTGGGTGTTTRCGCGTAAGGCGACGTAGAATTTACGACGATTGCGATATTTTTTCGCGTAGMTTTTGGATCGATGGAATGTGTAAGTTGCGTTTTTGACGCGTTAACAARCCTGCTTTTTTTAGCCGCCCCATTTCGCGTGCAACACCTTCGCGTGATGAAAATATGTAGGCCGCCAATTCGCTTTGCGTAGGCGGGCGTTCAATCAGCACGCTATCATTGCCATGGCTATGGCGTTCWGCAAGTTCAAGCAAAGCTTCTTGCAGGCGTAGATTAACGGACTTTGCATTAAAGTCGATAACGCGTTTTGACAGTTTGCGTAGATGTGAGATTAAAATTGTTAGTAATCGAAACGATAGCTCAGGGTGTGTGCGTAAAAGCGCGCAAAAATCATGGGAACTCATGCGCGCGGCAAAACAGTCACCAGCCGCCACGACGCTACTAGATCGCGGTTCATTATCAATGGCTGAAAATTCCCCAAAACTGTCACCAGCATTGATTTCTGCAAAAGATATTTCACGACCTGTAGAGGTGTAAATTGTAACTTTGGCAGTGCCACGCAAGACAAAAAAGACATCTGTGTTGTCGTCCTCTGCCGATATCAAAAATTGCCCAGATTTGTAGTGGTTTGTTGACCATATTCCAGACAAAATATCCCAGTCTTCTTGATTGATACTTCCAAGAAAAGAACTTTTTGAAAAGGTGTGCTCGTTTCGGATCACAATATTATTGCCTTATTGAATTCTTTAAGCGTGACATATATCACTAATATACACAAGCTATGCGGGTGTATTGCCGATGAGTTTAAGCACATTTTGTTTGCTGTCRCTCAAAACGATGATAGGGCAACCCATGTCTTTTATTTATACCCCTYCCTGTGYTCCGCTCGATATYCTRCATCAWGATGATGATGTTTTRTTGGTGAATAAACCTTCTGGTTTGTTGTCCGTTCCAGGTAAAGCGATTGAGCACGCCGATTGTCTTGASACACGGGTAAAGGCTGCATTCGCTGACGCGTTGCTGGTGCATCGGTTGGATATGGATACCTCTGGTGTGATGATCTTTGCGTGTAACAAAGCGGCGCAGCGCCATCTTGGTCTACAATTCGAGCGCAAACATTTAGARAAAACTTATGTCGCGCGGGTTTGGGGAAAGATGGTCAATGATAGCGGCACGGTAGATTTACCGCTGATCGTGGATTGGCCGAACCGTCCGTTGCAGATGGTCGATTATGAGCGCGGCAAACCTTCGGTTACAGACTGGAAAGTGTTGACGCGCGAAAGCAATGCAACACGGGTGGCTCTTTTTCCTAAAACAGGCCGTAGCCATCAGTTGCGAGTGCATATGCTTGAACTGGGTCATCCAATTCTGGGTGATCGGTTCTATGGTAATACTACGGTTCAGGCCGCCGCTGATCGTTTGCAACTTCACGCCGAAACTTTGCGGTTTCGTCACCCAACTGGGGGCGAATGGGTGACGGTTTCAGCCCCTTTGCCATTTTGATTTAAAGCCCAGCAATAAAAATATCATGCATCAAGCGACCCGGTAGAAACGTAAATCCGCCTGCAATACCCAAACCCCCGATTGTCATGCCAAGCATTGAACGTTTGTGCTGCTTTATGTTGCCTTTACGGGCGTATTGAATGCCCGCATAGCAATTATATAAAACAAAAAGCGATAAGAAATGGATGGGTGAAAATCCGTAAAATACATCAAGTTGGTGAATCCAAAAAGATGAAATCGCACTGATCGCCATGGCTGAAACCCAAACGCGGCCAATCCATTTGTGTTGGCGTGTGCCTTTGCGCGCGACTAATTGGATGATGACTAAAACAACTGCGATGATAACTGTTAGCAGATGAATTTTAATAGGTAAGCTGGCGGATAATATGGGTGCAAAATTCATGATGTCCTCGTTGGCGGTAGCTGAAAGATATATGAATGCYCAAACTCTGATGGAACAKCACCGTTGCGCGAAATTATCTCAGTTTTTCGTAAACGGTTTCATCGACACTTCACGCATCGCCAATTGTAAGGACTAGGAACAAGACTTGCTGGTCTTTGCTGAACACGRTAACCCGATATGAAGAAAAGGAACGACCATGACGATTGATGCTGTTGATCTTACCGCCCAGCTTGTGCGCTGTCCCACTATTACACCTGTTGAAGGGGGGGCTTTGCAGTTGTTGGATAAGCTTCTAAGTGGYGCAGGCTTTATCTGTACGCGGGTTGATCGCGGGGGCACTTGCAATCTGTTTGCACGCTGGGGCGATGCAACGAATGCGCGTACATTTGGTTTTAATGGTCATACCGATGTGGTGCCTTTGGGGGACGAAGCGGCATGGACGATGCCGCCTTTCGGTGCTGAGATTAAGGATGGTTTTTTATATGGGCGCGGGGCGACTGATATGAAATCAGGTGTTGCGGCCTTTGCTGCGGCGGCGATTGATTTTGTCTCTGAAACGCCCCCCGATGGATCAATCGTTTTGGCTATTACGGGCGACGAAGAGGGCGAGGCTACAGATGGCACCGTTGCCCTGCTGGATTGGATGAATGCACAGGGTGAGCATATTAATCATTGCTTGGTCGGCGAACCTACATGTCCTGATAAAATGGGCGAGATGATGAAAATCGGTCGCCGTGGGTCAATGACCGCGTATTTTACCGTTCACGGTATTCAAGGGCATGTGGCCTATCCGCACCGCGCGAAAAACCCACTGCCTGCGATGGCACAATTAATGGCGACTTTAGCCGCGCATCAATTGGACGAAGGCACCGAGCATTTTGATCCTTCAACGCTTGCGGTCACCACAATCGATACAGGTAATACGGTGAATAATGTCATTCCTGCTGAGTGTCGCTCAACGGTGAATATTCGCTTCAACGATACTTGGACGTCTGCGGGTTTGTCCCAGTGGCTCACGCGTGAGATGCAAAGCGTGGCGTCATTATTTGATCTTGAAATTGATATGCGCATCCAAGTTTCTGGCGAAAGCTTTTTCACGTTCCCCGGTGAATTGTCAGATATGGTCAGCAAAGCTGTGCAGGCTGAAACAGGTGTGAYACCAGAACTCAGCACTTCGGGCGGTACATCCGATGCGCGGTTCGTGAARGACCATTGTCCCGTGGTGGAATTTGGCTTGGTTGGAAAATCAATGCACCAAGTTGATGAGCGTGTAGAAGTCGTGCAAATTGAACAGTTGAAAAACATCTACAAGCGTATCCTAAAAGACTAYTTCGCCTAATGCAGCGCCAGCTTTTTATTATGGTGAAAGAACCCCAAGCGGGGCGTGTGAAAACGCGRCTGGGGGCGGATATTGGCATGACGACTGCGGCGTGGTGGTTCCGCCATCAAGTACAACGCTTGATCCGTAAATTGGCGCGTGACCCGCGTTGGGTCACTGTGTTGGCCGTATCCCCTGACCGTGCAGGGCTGGAAAGTTCTGTCTGGCCTGTTGATGTTTTTCGCACCCCCCAAGGGCAGGGCAATCTGGGGGATCGCATGGCGCGTATTTTTCGGGGTGCCACCAAAGGGCCTGTTGTTATTGTGGGCGCTGATATTCCTGACATCACCCCTGCTTTGATCGAAAAAGCCTTTCGGGCTTTGGGGCGGCATGATGTTGTTTTTGGTCCTGCTCATGATGGGGGGTATTGGCTGATTGGCCTGAAACGTAGCAGGGGTATCCCGCCTGATTTATTCGCAAATGTGCGGTGGTCGACGCAACATGCGCTCGCGGATACACAAGCAACGCTGGGGAACGGTCGCGTTGCCTTCATCGATACATTGCGCGATGTAGATAATGTGAATGATTTAGACGCTTAGTTTCGGTAGTTTCATTTATGCTTTAACGTGATAACCAATGCATATGAAAAATTTACCAACTAAATCCGATGTCCTGAAATGGATCACGGATAATCCAAACAAAACATCCAAGCGTGATATTGCCAAAGAATTTGGCATCAAAGGTGCTGACCGCATCGAGCTTAAACGTATCTTGAAAGAACTCACTGCTGAGGGGCATTTGGCAAAGAAAAGGCGCACATATGGTGCGTCTGATGCTTTGCCGCCCGTGTCGGTTTTACGGGTCTGTGCAATTGATAGTGACGGTGACCTTTGGGCGGCTCCTATGGAATGGGACAGTAAAAACCCTGCACCTAAAATTCATATTGTCCTTGCAAAAGACGACCCAGCTTTAAAAGAGGGTGATCGGGTTTTATGCCGCCTATCCGCATCACCCCAAGACGATGTTGCCTATGAAGCGCGTCTGATCAGGCGTATCGGAACGGGGCCTCAAAAAATTATTGGGATCTACCGTTTAGGGTCTGAAGGCGGGCGCATTGTTCCTGTTGATAAAAAAGCAGATCGTGAATGGCGGGTCTCTAACCAAGACAGCCTAAAAGCCCGCGATGGTGAATTGGTTGAGGCCGAACAGACAGGCCCCAAGGGGCAA
>NVSA01000053.1 GCA_002401045.1 Paracoccaceae bacterium | reverse complement strand
TGCATCTTGGGTCTGCAACCCGCCCCCAGCCGTCCCCAACACGACGCCAGTATGCGAGGCCAACTCGTCATCTTCAAAGGTCAGCCCGCTTTGCGCAATCGCTTGATCGGCGGCGATCATGGCGAATTGGGTGAACGGGTCATATAGGCCGATTTCTTGGCGGCTAAAGCGGTCTTGTGCCACGTAGTTTTTGATCTGTCCGCCGATCTGGATCGACAATCGGTCGACGTTGTCAAATTCCAGCGCGGTGATGCCGCATGTGCCCTTTGACATGGCATCGAGCGTTGAGGGGACATCTGTGCCAAGAGCGTTAATCGTGCCTTGGCCTGTGATCACGACACGGTTCATATTACGCGTTTTTCTGGGCTGAAATCAGCCCCTCAACCGCGGTGACAATTGTCTTAACCGTTGATATATCAAACTCCGATGCGGCAGGATCATTTGCATTAAACGGGATTTGAATATCAAAGGCTTCTTCAATCGCAAAGATACATTCGACCAATCCCATAGAGTCGACGCCGAGGTCGTCTAATCTGGATGCTACCGTAATATCGGAAGGTTCAAGAAAGGCTTGTTCTGCGACTATGGCGATGATTTTGTCTTGAACAGACATGGCTACCAAATCCCTAAGGTTTTCTTAAGGATCGTTTAGCTGTTTTCGTCGCTTTTGGAAACAATCTTTTCAAGTTTCGCAACTTTTGCCAGCAAACGCGGTAAACGGCGAATTGCTTTGTAGGATTCAATATTGCTTTCCATTTTCACCGCAGGGTTGCCCATGATCACCCGTTTGGGCGGCACATTGGATGAAATACCCGATTTACCCGCCGCAATCACGTCAGACCCGATGGTGACATGATCCGCCACACCGACTTGGCCTGCCAAAACACAACGGTCCCCAATGGTAACACTGCCCGCAATACCGACTTGGCCGCACAGCAGACAGTTTTCACCGACACGCACATTATGCGCCATATGCACAAGGTTATCCAATTTAGTGCCATTGCCAATAACAGTGTTCGACACGGTGCCGCGGTCAATCGCGCAACTGGCACCCATTTCAACACGGTCGCCGATCACGACACTACCAAGCGAGTTAATCCGTGCAAAACCAGCGGTCTCACTGGCTTGTGATATGGTACCAGAAGAACGTGCCTCTTCAATCGCACCTGGTTTAGGCGTGACGTAGGAAAACCCGTCGGCACCGATCACGGTGTTGGATTGGCAGATAAAGCCATTGCCGATTTGCACCCGCGCGCCAATGCGCACACCTTGATAGAGCAGTAAATCATCGCCGATGACCGCATTTTCAGCGATGCTTGAATGCGATGCAATACGGGCATTTTTGCCGATGGTGACATTGGCACCGATCACCACAAAAGGCCCAATGGAGGCACCTGCCCCGATTGTGGCAGTGTCATCAACGATCGCCGAAGGATGAATTCCTGCTGCAATATCGGGGCGTTTTTCGAAAACATGGCTGACACCTGACAAGACATAGCGCGAACGCGGTGCAAAGATTGCGGCCTTTAGCCCCAAAGCTTGCCAATCCGCCCCGTCCCACAGAATTGCCGCTTGGGCATTACCTTGCTTTAAGGCAGGCGCATATTGCTCTTCCATGGCCAATGCCAATTCCGAAGCGCTGGCAGATTGCGGTTCATTGACGCCAGAAACGATCAGGGATAAATCCCCTGCGGCCTGCGCACCCAATGCTGTTGCGATATCTTTGATAGAATATTGTGTCATRGACACCCTATAGCAAAAGGGCGACTGATTTGACCAGCCGCCCGTTGTTGCAAATTGTTACAGACCGTATCAGCCTTTTAYGGCACGCAAGGTCACCCCTGCTTTTACCATGNCGTTAAACACCAATTTATCGCGACCGTAGATGTCTGGGTAGAATGATGGTGATTTTTTGTTGCCAAAATAAGCCGTTCTATAGGTCAAGTATACGGGAACAGGATCAGCCAAATTCACRTATTGCTCTTTGCCAGTGTCCAACCATGTGTGAAAGGCACCTTTGGGRTTRGATGTTTGACGTTCCAGCAATTTATAGGCCAGCTCGAACGGCTTTTGCACCCGAACACAACCRTGGCTAAAGGCGCGAACGTTCTTGTTGAACAGGCTTTTTGACGGCGTATCATGCAAGTAGATGTTGAATTTATTCGGGAAAATAAACTTCACACGCCCCAGAGCATTACCCTTGCTCGGACGTTGTTTAATGTAATACGGAAAGTTTTTTGCATTAAACTGCGACAAATCCACATTATGTGGGTTCACAACCTTACCGCTTTTCGACACCATTTTCATGTTCCGTCTGGCTAAAAAGCCAGGGTCGCGGCGGATAATCGGCAGATACTCTTTACCCGCGATTGAACGTGGCACATGCCATGTTGGGTTCACGACCATATGGGTCATTTCATCATAAAACTCTGGCGTTCTATAGTCATTACCAAGCTTGCCAACCACCACACGTGTTTCAAATGACGCGCGACCATTGTCGATAATATAGGCCGTGAAAGCTGCCAAGTTTACATAAACATGACGTTTACCGCGCGGGAAGTTCATCCAGCGCTCACGCTCCAAATTCACCAAGACTTTAATCAGTTTTTGTTTTGGCCCTTGGTTAAGACGGGCAATTGTACCCCGACCAACAACGCCGTCAGGCCCCAAGCCGCTGGCTTTTTGATAGGCGATCACAGCGGTGCGCAAAGTATCATCAAATATTGGCGCATTACCAAGATTACCGTAGCCGCGTGCTTTAAGCTTTTGGCGCAAGACTACAACAGAATTGCCGCTAGACCCCTTGCTAAGCGTACGTGATGGCAATAATTGGCCGCCATTTGCACCGCCTAATTGACGTTCTAGTTTACGTTTTTCCGCCATCAAAGACTGATATTCCGACGTTTTAGGTGCCAGTGACTTTAAGAATGCGGCAGGCGAACTTTTCGCCATCGATGCCAGCAGGTTTTCATCGCCACGCAAAGGACGCTTAAGCGAGAAATCTTTGCTCAGACGGTTTGGATTGATCGCACCAGAGGTCATGTCATGGGCGTATTGCAGATACACCTTGGATGCCAAAATTTCAGTTTCGCCGAAACCATTATCACGGCGGGCTTCTTGAAATGCTTTTCGCAGCTTTTGAATGTTGTAGCGTGATTTTGGCAGGCCGTGATTATCAGACGTTTTTAGCGCTGACAGCAACGCCTGACGGCGGCCATTGTTTTTATTACCAACCCAGATTGGTTTGTAATTATTGGCTTTGTAGAAAGCCTTTAATCCTTTGGATGATTTACCCGCTTTGACCAAAGCTTGGTTAACCAATTGATTGCCTGCAAGCTGCGCTGTCGCTGGTGCGGAATGCGCCGTGACAAAAAACAAAGAGATCGCAACTGCGCGTAGTATATTATTACTCGAAAAAAACATAGTGTCCCCCAAAAACACATCATTATAGAATCTGTTGATAGCATTTTCACATTATCAATCGAACAGTCCAATCACGTTTTCGGCAATTTCCTGCTCAATTTGGTTCATATATGCACCAAACTTTAATAACAAAGGGCTATCGTCTAAATTCTGACAGAATCGAAAGCTAAGCCTACGGAAAACAAGCAAACTTTTTCGTGCGACACAGTTAATACTTGGAAAACGAATCAGTATGTGACATAACGTGGTCACCTGATATGTAGGGGATTTCGAGAAAAGCTTGGTTAACAAGCGAATTTGAGACGAATTGGACAGGCGAATACATGACAAATATTCAGAAAACCGCGATTTCGCGCCGTACACTTTTGGGCGCTTTTGCAGCAGTACCCGTATTGGCAGCAGCCCCCGTTTACGCAAAGACCCCCGGGTATCTTCGCGGGGCTGGTAAAATTCGCCGCGTCACCCTACGCTCAGGTCGTACAGGTGAAAGCGTTGACACGATTTACTGGGTTGAAGGCCAATATATCCGCCCTGCCCTAGAAGAAATTAACTATTTCATGCGCGATTGGCGTGAAGACAGCGTAAAGACCATTGATCGCCGTCAGATCGATATCATTGCTGCCGCGCATAACTTGCTAAACACATCAGAGCCGTTTCAAATGTTATCTGGATACCGTTCACCGCGCACAAATGCGATGTTACGCTCAAAAAGCCGTGGTGTTGCAAAATCGAGCTATCACATCAAAGGCATGGCGACAGATTTACGCCTAAGCTCACGTTCCGTTAGCCAAATGGCCCGTGCCGCAGTTGCCTGTCATGGCGGCGGCGTTGGCCGCTATTCTGGTTCAAACTTTGTCCATATGGATTGCGGTCCAATTCGCACTTGGGGACGTTAAGCCCCTCATAAATTGGTAGAATATTTCAAACCCGCCTATCACGGCGGGTTTTATTTTGCGTAGTGCTAAAGCTACGGGCGTGTTGTGCCGTCACCGACCACGATGTATTTAAAGCTGGTCAATTGTTCGGCCCCTACAGGGCCCCGCGCGTGCATTTTACCCGTTGCAATACCGATTTCAGCGCCCATACCAAATTCACCCCCATCGGCGAATTGAGTTGAGGCATTGTGCATCAAAATAGCGCTGTCGACACGTTGGAAAAACCGATCCGCTGTCGCATCATTTTGCGTCATAATGCAATCTGTATGGTTTGAGCTATAACGACGCAGATGCTCGATTGCACCGTCAACACCCTCGACGATTTTGGCCGCGATAATCATATCGAGATATTCATGCCCCCAATCATCCGCATTAGCAGGGATAACCCCTTGGATAGACTGCAAAGTTTCATCACCACGCACTTCAACACCTGCGTCGAGTAAGTCTTGCACAAATGGTGCGCCATGGGCATCGTAGAACGCACGGTCAATCAACAAGCACTCAGCAGATCCACAAATCCCTGTGCGTCTTGTCTTCGCATTCAGCACCACACCACGGGTTTTCTGCATGTCGGCATCGGTGTCGATATAGATATGGCAAATGCCTTCGAGGTGGGCAAAAACAGGTACGCGGGCATCAGCCTGCACACGTCCAACCAAGCCTTTACCGCCGCGCGGCACGATCACGTCAATGTAGTCGGTCATGGTCAACATTTCACCAACCGCCGCACGATCACGGGTTGGCACAAGCTGGATCGCATCGCGGGGCAAGCCTGCGGCTTTCAAGCCATCAACCAAACAGGCGTGAATGGCCGAGGATGAATGGAAACTTTCAGAACCACCGCGCAAAATCACGGCGTTACCTGCTTTTAAGCACAACGCCCCTGCATCGGCAGTCACGTTCGGGCGGCTTTCATAGATCACACCGATCACACCAAGCGGCGTGGTGATACGTTTGATATGCAAGCCAGAAGGACGGTCCCATTCGCTGAGTGTTTTGCCAACAGGATCATCTTGCCCTGCCACAGCACGCAGGCCGTCAACGATGCCTTGGATACGGGACGCGTCCAACATCAATCGATCCATCATCGCGTCCGATAGACCTTTAGCGCGGCCATATTCCATGTCTTTGACGTTCGCCGCAATGATTTCAGCCCGACGTGCCCAAACAGCATCGGCGGCGGATTCTAACGCAGCTTGTTTCACGTCTGCAGAGGCAAATGCCAGTTGCGCACTGGCAGCTTTTGCCTTGCGACCGATCTGTGTCATTACAGATGAAATATCCATAGTATCCGTCATATTACTGTATCACCAAATTATCCCGATGCACCAAGCTGGCACGTCCCGGATAGCCTAAAAGTTCTTCAATTTCATTGGTTTGATGTCCCGCAATCGCGGTTGTCTCGGAGGCATCATAGCCTACTAAGCCTTTGGCCAGTTCAATGCCTGCGGTGTCGGTAATCATCACAACATCGCCACGCAGAAAACTGCCCTGCCCGCCAACAACACCTGCTGGCAACAGCGATTTACCATTGCTCAACGCGGTCGCAGCACCTGCATCAATGATCAACACGCCCCGTGGCTTCATCCCTGCAATCCATTGCTTGCGGGCGGTTTGTGGGTCATTTTGCGTCACGAACCAAGTCGCCGCACAGCCCTGTTCCAAGGCTTGTAACGGACGAGGCACATCGCCCAAGGTAATCGCCATAGCACAGCCAGATTGCATGGCAGTGCGCGCGGCCATCACCTTAGTCTTCATGCCGCCTTTAGCGCCAACAGTGCCAGCACCACCTGCCATTGCTTCCAATTCAGGCGTGATTTTATCAATTAAATCAATGCGCGTTGCATCTGTGTCGGTTCTTGGATTGCCCGTATAGAACCCGTCAACATCCGACAACAGAACCAAAACATCTGCCCCCGCCATTGAGGCCACTTGAGCGGCTAAGCGATCATTATCACCAAAACGAATTTCATCTGTAGCAACAGTATCATTTTCATTCACAATCGGCACAACGCCATAAGACAACAAAGATGTCAGCGTTGCACGTGAATTAAGGTAACGCCGCCGCGTTGTGCTGTCTTCGAGTGTCAGTAGAATTTGCGCCGTTTTAATACCGTAAGGTTCTAAAATTTCTTCATAAGCCCGCGCGAGACGGATTTGACCAACAGCCGCCGCCGCCTGACTTTGCCCAAGCGACAATGTCCCCTCTGGCATTTTTAGAACTCTGCGCCCGAGTGCCACGGATCCTGAGGAAACCAACAAAASAWCTYYGSYWRCTTTCTTTTGCGCATCAACATCCTTGGCCAAACCTTTTAGCCRATCAAGGCGCAAMTCRCCTGTTTCGGCATCAACCAATAAAGCCGAGCCAATCTTGACGACAATTCGTTTTGCATTCTTTAAGGACGCCATGCCGCTTCGCTTTCTTCTACGTGTTCCGCATCATACTCGGCTTTATTTCGGCTATCAATCTTAGCGCGCAAATCACGCAAAACATCCACCARCCCCGTATGTGCCACACCYGATATTTGATAAACGGTGCCGCCTGTGATTTTTTCCAGCTCATTGTGAAGACGCGCTTGATCGTCATCCTCAATTGCATCCACTTTATTAAGCGCTGTCACCCGTGGACGACCTGCTAAATCMCCACCGTATTTTTCCAACTCATTGATAATCGTGTGGTAATCTTCAATCGCGGTTTCAGACGTACCATCAACCAGATGCAACAGCACCGCGCAACGCTCAACATGGCCTAAGAATTCATGACCCAAGCCAATGCCTTCATGCGCCCCTTCGATAAGCCCTGGAATATCGGCCATCACAAATTCGGTATTATCCACACCGACAACACCCAAATTGGGATATAATGTTGTGAAAGGATAATCGGCGATTTTTGGACGCGCATTTGAGGTCGCAGATAAAAACGTCGATTTCCCCGCATTGGGTAGCCCCAAAAGCCCCGCATCCGCGATCAGTTTCAGGCGCAACCAAATGGTGCGTTCCACTTCGGGTTGCCCCGGATTGGCTTTGCGCGGTGCTTGGTTGCGAGACGATTTAAAGTGTAGGTTGCCAAAGCCGCCGTTGCCGCCCTGCCCCAGCAGAACGCGGTCGCCTACTTTGGTCAAATCAGCGATTATGGTTTCTTCGTCTTCTTCCAAAAGTTCAGTGCCGACGGGCACTTTTAGAATGATGTCGCCGCCATCTTTACCAGAGCGTTGTTTGCCCATGCCTGGACGTCCGTTGCCTGCAAAGAAATGCTGCTGATAGCGAAAGTCGATCAACGTGTTCAGGCCTTCGACGGCTTCGGCCCAAACATCGCCGCCCTGTCCGCCGTTACCCCCGTCAGGTCCACCATATTCAACATAGGCTTCACGGCGAAAGGACACACAGCCATTTCCGCCTGCGCCAGATTTTAAATACACACGTGTTAAATCTAGGAATTTCATGGTGTTTCCAAGGGTTGGTTTAGATTGATCGATACTGAATTCAGCGCGCCTTCACAAGCGATACAAAAAAAGGGTCGGCTAATGAACCGACCCTTAAAATAGATATATTAGGCGTCGATTACTCTGCGGCCTCAGCTAGTGGCAAGACGGATACAAATACACGCCCTTTAAAGCCTTTAGTGAATTTCACATTGCCGATAACTTTGGCGAACAATGTGTGGTCTTTACCTTGACCAACATTCTCACCAGGCCACCATTTATTGCCACGTTRWCSTKYWWTSMWSWWSYYRGGGATCACAGCTTCGCCGCCATATTTTTTAACACCTAAGCGACGTCCAGCGGAGTCGCGACCGTTGCGGGATGAACCGCCTGCTTTTTTATGTGCCATATCGCTTGTCCTTACTTATCTTCAGCTTTTTTAGCCGCGGCCTTTTTAGGCGCTGCTTTTTTAGCTTTAGGTTTCGCTTCAGCCGCTGCTTTTTTAGCCGCTGGTTTTTTAGCCGCTGGCGCTTTAGCCGCTGGCTTTGCTTCTACAACACCTGGTACGAAACCAGAACCGTTTTCAGCAGCCGCAACGCCAGACTTTTCAGCGCCTTTTGCCAAAACGTCAGTGATACGCAAAACAGTAATCTGTTGACGATGACCTTTTGTACGTTGTGACGAGTGCTTACGACGACGTTTAACGTAGTTGATCAATTTTGGGCCTTTGCCTTGTTCAAGAATTTCAGCTTGAACGGCGGCACCTGCCACTGTTGGCACACCGATAACGACGCTATCGCCACCAACCATCAGAATTTCGTTAAATTGGACTGTGTCACCTGCATTGCCTGTGACTTTTTCCACGCGAAGAATGTCTCCGCTAGCAACTTTATACTGTTTGCCTCCAGTTTTCATAACTGCGAACATGAGCAGTTTTTCCTTTAAGTTTCCGCGTTCTACGGCACCAAATGGTTTGTGGGGTCACCCCCGCCTCGAACAGCGCGCCAGTATCTGACGAATTACAAAAACACCAAACAAAGTCGAAACAGAGTCGGTGCGATGGCCGCTTATCCTAAAGATAGCGCGGTAAGTCAAGTCAAAGGCACCACGACGTCTGGCTTGGCACTTGTTTATCTGGCTTGTAGGGTTCGGGGCAAAGATAAAGGGAATATTATGACAAAAATTCTGGATTTAGCATCCTATGAGGCACTGCAAGGCAAGACCTTGGGGCATTCGGACTGGATCACGGTTGATCAAGGCATGATCGACGCTTTTAGCGAGGCTACAGGGGATAAACAGTTCATCCACATAGATCCCGTGCGCGCGGCGCAAGACACCCCCTATGGCGGCACGATTGCGCATGGGTTCCTAACCCTGTCGTTGATCACGAATATGTACGAAGACAGCATGCCACAACTGCAAGGCCATGAATTGAATATCAATTATGGGCTAAACCGCATTCGGTTTTTACAACCCGTCCCGAGTGGCGCACGCATTCGCGGGCAATTCACTTTGGCACGCATATCAAAACGGCGCACAGGTCAGTACCTAAGCGAAAACGATATACGGGTCGAAATTGAAGGCAATGACAAACCCGCAATGTTGGGCACTTGGCTTACATTGTTGGTGTCACAGTCATAATGGGAAAGTTTGAAATGGCGCGGTTGACGGGGCTCGAACCCGCGACCTCCGGCGTGACAGGCCGGCACTCTAACCAGCTGAGCTACAACCGCGCTTTTCAATCCGAACCTAAGCTCGGTGTGTGGGCGTTCTAGGGTCAATACCATGGGGCGTCAAGTTGCTTTCCAAGCTATTTTGCTTTTTTTTGGCTTTTTCTAAAATAATTTTAAAGAAGTGGCCAAAGCCCCTACCTCAAGGGCCTTATGCATTTGATCCGACACAAAAACTTGGAACGTAAAACGCAAAAAACCAATGCAGTGCATTGGCTTATCGGTATCTTATCTGTCCCCTAAGGGAAGTGAATGGTGGGTGATGAGAGGCTCGAACTCCCGACATCTTCGGTGTAAACGAAGCGCTCTACCAACTGAGCTAATCACCCACTGTTGCGGCTTTTAGAGACAGTTGGCAGAGGCTTCAAGAGATAGTTTGCCCTAGATGACTTTTTTTTCACCATCGTCTTTAGATTTCAGTTTCAGCTTATAAACCATCTTGGTATTTTCGCCTGAACCCTGCTCTACAGCACGTATTTTACCCAAAGGCGGTGCTTGGATATTTTTGCCGTCGCTGAGACATTCGTGGAAATATTCCAACAGACAATCAACAGCTTCACGCACTTCGCGTTTGCGCAGGCCTGTTGTGATTGTCACGTGATCGTAAATATCTTTTTTCTTGATCATATTAGGATCAACGACCTTTACAGCCTCTTCTGGTGCAGTTGCATCCACCATATCCGCAGTCGTTTGATCCGCAGTGTCAGAAATGACAGGTGCTGTTGTTTTGATCGCAGGTTTTAATTTTGTTGTCTTTTTTAATACTGTTGTGGTTTTTTTCTTAGTTGCCATAATTTGCCCGTAGCTCCTTTAATTTAAGGGAACTCTAACGCATAATCGGCAACCAAGCTACCAGCATTCACTGCCGGTAGCCCTATTTTTCATAAACAATATGCTGTTTTAATGTGCAACTGATGGCTTATCTGCCGCACTACCTTTTGCAAGCGTCGCTGCCGCCGCTTCTTCTGCGGCTTCATCCCATTCAATTGGCATGGGTTTAGCAACAAGGGCATGTTTCAAGACTTCACGTACATGATCGACAGGAATGATTTCCAGCCCCTCTTTGACGTTGTCTGGAATATCAACCAAGTCTTTTTCATTTTCCATCGGGATCAGAACGGTTTTCACCCCCCCGCGCAATGCCGCCAGTAGTTTTTCTTTCAAACCACCGATTGGCAACACGTTACCACGCAATGTGACCTCACCCGTCATGGCTATGTCTTTACGTACCGCAATCCCCGTCAGCACCGACACAATCGCCGTCACCATGCCAACACCCGCAGAGGGGCCATCTTTGGGGGTCGCCCCTTCGGGAACGTGAACGTGAATGTCGATTTTCTCAAACACAGGCGGTTTCACACCGATCTGAGGGCTGATCGAGCGTACATAAGACGCTGCCGCCTCAATGCTTTCTTTCATCACATCGCCCAGCTTACCCGTGGTTTTCATACGGCCTTTGCCTGGCAATTTAAGTGCCTCAATTGACAAAAGTTCACCGCCTACAGACGTATAGGCCAATCCTGTGACCACACCAACCTGATCACTTTCTTCGGCCAGACCGTATTTAAAGCGCTTCACACCTAGGAAATCTTGCAGATTATCTGTGGTGATTGAAATCGTTTTATCCAGCCCCTTAACGATACGGGTCACGGCTTTACGACACAACTTAGCCAATTCACGCTCTAGATTCCGAACACCTGCTTCGCGTGTGTATCGGCGTACAATTTCAAGCAAGGCATCATCTGCTAGCTTAAATTCGCCTTTACGCAAACCGTGGTTTTTTTCTTGCTTGTCCAACAAGTGACGTCGCGCAATTTGTTGCTTTTCGTCCTCGGTGTAGCCAGACAAGGCAATTACTTCCATACGGTCCAACAAAGGCCCTGGGATATTGTAGGAATTTGACGTGGTCAAAAACATCACATTCGAGAGGTCATATTCGACCTCCATATAGTGATCGACAAAAGTGCCGTTTTGTTCAGGATCAAGAACCTCGAGCAATGCACTGGCGGGATCGCCGCGCATATCCGTGCCCATTTTGTCTATTTCATCGAGCAAAATCAATGGGTTGGTTGTTTTTGCTTTCTTCATAGATTGGATGATTTTACCTGGCATAGACCCGATATATGTCCGACGGTGACCGCGAATTTCGCTTTCATCACGCACGCCGCCCAAAGAGATGCGAATAAATTCACGCCCCGTGGCCCGCGCCACCGATTTACCAAGACTGGTTTTACCAACACCGGGAGGGCCAACCAGACACATGATTGGACCTTTGAGTTTTTTGCTGCGCTGTTGCACCGCAAGATATTCAATAATCCGTTCCTTGACCTTGACCAAACCATAGTGATCGTCATCAAGCACCTTTTGCGCGCGATCCAGATCTTTCTTGACCGCGATTTTACGCCCCAAGGGATCGACAGCATCCAGTCGAGATAATTACGCACAACCG
>NVSA01000052.1 GCA_002401045.1 Paracoccaceae bacterium | reverse complement strand
TGAAAAAATGATGGCTGAAAACAACCTGACAGCATCCCAAGTCACAGGCACAGGGCGTGATGGTCGTGTGATGAAACACGATGTGCAAAACGCACTGGCAACCCCAGCGGCACCCGCCGTTGCCGCCCCTGCCCCAGTCGCCGCTCCTCGCGCGCCTGTGGCCGCCGATCAAGCTGTTCGCGAAGAACGCGTAAAAATGACCCGTTTGCGTCAGACCATTGCGCGTCGTTTGAAAGAAAGCCAAAACACCGCCGCCATGTTGACGACTTATAATGAGGTCGACATGTCCGCCATTATGGATTTGCGCAACAAATACAAAGACGATTTCTTAAAAAAGCACGGCGTCAAAATGGGCTTTATGGGCTTTTTCACCAAAGCCTGCTGTCACGCCCTAAACGAAGTGCCTGAAGTAAACGCCGAAATCGACGGCACAGATATTGTGTATAAAAAATACGTCAACATGGGCATCGCCGCTGGCACGCCGTCAGGTCTTGTAGTGCCTGTGATCCGTGACGCCGATCAGATGAGCTTTTCCGAGATCGAGAAAGCCATTGCTGAAAAAGGTGCGCGCGCGCGTGACGGCAAACTCGGCATGGCCGAGATGCAAGGTGGTACATTCACCATCTCTAACGGCGGTGTTTACGGATCGTTGATGTCATCACCCATCTTGAACCCACCGCAATCGGGTATCTTGGGCATGCACACCATCCAGAAACGCGCCATGGTGGTAAACGACGAAATCGTCATCCGCCCGATGATGTATCTGGCGCTGTCTTACGATCACCGTATCGTGGACGGCAAAGGTGCTGTGACATTCTTGGTACGTGTCAAAGAAGCGCTCGAAGACCCCCGCCGTTTGTTGATGGATATTTAATCAAGTTCACGACGTATCAAAACCAAAAGGAACACCCAACCATGATACATCCCGAGATTACTGCGCTAACATATGCCGCTCTTCTACAAGTTGCACAATTCGTGCTGTATTCCATAACGGCCAACAAACAAACTGGTRTTGAGTATGCCGCGGGTCCGCGTGACACCAAACATGATCTCACAGGCACAGCAGGCCGTTTGCAACGCGCCTTAAGCAACCACTTCGAAGGCTTGATCCTGTTTACCATTGCGGTCATCGTCATCACGGTTTCAAATCAATCAACACCGCTCACAGCCATCTGTGCATGGGTCTATCTAGCGGCGCGTGTGGCCTATGTGCCCGCATATGTCAGCGGCATTCCAATGCTACGCTCAATCGTCTGGTTTGCTGGCTTGGTCGCAACCACCATCATGCTACTTACGGCCATCTTATGATCGTTCCAAAGGGTCAAAACATACATGCCAAACTGGCATAATCACGAAAGGTTAATCCCATGTCTGACTATGACGTAATTATCATTGGTGGTGGCCCAGGCGGCTATGTTTGTGCCATCCGTTGTGCCCAATTGGGTCTGAAGACTGCTTGTGTTGAAGCCCGTGAYACCCTTGGTGGTACTTGCCTGAATGTGGGTTGTATCCCGTCCAAAGCACTGCTTCACGCCAGCCATTCTTATCACGAGGCCACGCATAATTTTACCAAAATGGGTCTGATGGGTAAAGCGCCTTCGGTCGATTTTACCAAGATGCAGGCCTACAAAGACGACGTCATTGGACAAAACACCAAGGGCATTGAATTTTTGTTTAAAAAGAACAAGATAGACTGGCTGAAAGGCTGGGGTTCAATCACTGGCGAAGGCCAAGTGAGCGTCGACGGTAAAGCCTATAGCGCCAAAAGCATCGTCATTGCCACAGGGTCAGAACCCAGTGCATTGGCGGGCGTTGAAGTCGACGAAAAACGTGTTGTGACCTCCACAGGGGCGCTGGCCTTGCCCAAAGTTCCCAAAAAATTGGTCGTGATTGGCGCAGGCGTGATTGGTCTGGAAATGGGCAGTGTTTATGCCCGTCTTGGATCAGAAGTTACAGTTGTTGAGTTCTTGGATGAAATCACGCCAGGTATGGATGCTGAAATCGCAAAGTCATTCCAAAAAATGCTAACGAAACAAGGCTTTAAATTTATTATGGGCGCGGCAGTTCAATCTGTTGAAACCACAAAGACCAAAGCCAAAGTCACCTATAAATCACGCAAAGACGACGTCGAGACAACAATCGACGCAGACGTTGTTCTGGTTGCCACAGGACGGCGTCCTTTCACCGACAATCTAGGCTTTGGCGAACTTGGCGGCGTGATCTCAAAACGCGGTCAAATCCAAACCGATGCTCATTGGAAAACCAACTTGGCCAATGTCTATGCCATTGGCGATGTCATTGACGGCCCAATGTTGGCCCATAAAGCCGAAGACGAAGGCATGGCCGTTGCCGAAGTCATTGCAGGCAAGGTTGGCCATGTGAATTACGGCGTCATTCCAGGGGTGATTTACACCGCCCCCGAAGTCGCCAGTGTCGGTCAAACCGAAGAACAGCTCAAAGACGCAGGCGTGAATTATAAAATCGGCAAATTCAGCTTTATGGGCAATGGCCGCGCCAAGGCCGTGTTCCAAGGCGACGGTTTCGTCAAGCTGCTGGTCGACGCCAAAACCGACCGCATTTTAGGCTGTCACTTAATCGGCCCTTCAGCGGGTGATTTGATCCACGAAGTTTGCGTTGCAATGGAATTTGGCGCCTCGGCACAAGATCTTGCCATGACATGCCACGCGCATCCGACATTTTCAGAGGCCATGCGTGAAGCCGCCCTTGCCTGTGGTGATGGTGCGATACACGCCTGATAACATTGAAAAATCCCCTTGGCTGGCCTACTCGTACCAACCAAGGGGTTAAAATCGCCGACCTTAGAGGTAGGGGAACCTTAAGGCCGAGGTCAGAGGGGAACTGACCATCGATATCTATAATACGTARGGCGGCGCATGTTCCGTCGCCAGTATTTTCACCTTAATGTGAGCATCCGTAATCCCTGCGTGACATCTGCCCGAATGGCCAGTCGTAATGACGGCTCATCCCCTGCTTTAAGCGCAGAAATAATGGTTTTATGGTGGAATGAGGATTCTTGCCGTTGCAGCTTTTCATACAACGCCGACATTGTAGGGCCGAGTTGCAACCAAACCGTTTCAATCGTCGCCAACATCGCAGGCGCTTGGGCGCGCAGGTAAAGCGTGCGGTGAAATTCTAGGTTTCGCCTGATGTAATCACTGGGGTTATTTTTAACGATTGCCTCGGATACCAACCCATTGATGGCATACATCCGTTCAATCAGCGCCATATGCGCCCGTGATTGCGCCCGTGACGCCAGTTCAGGTTCAATCAACGCGCGAATGGCTGCCAGTTCTTCGATCCGCTCAACGGTCAGCACAGGTGTTGTGATCCGCCCTGTTTGCGACACGCTTAACGCGCCCTCTGCCGATAAACGCCGCACCGCGTCGCGCGCGGGAGTCATGCTGGTATTATAGGTCTTTGCAATGCCCCGAATGGTTAGGGCTGTTCCCGCGTCAATCTCACCGTGCATCAGAGCACTGCGCAAAGAGCGGTACAAGACCTCATGGCGCGGCATGGTTTTTTCGGGTTTTCGGTCACTATCAGGCATATGGTTTTGTGATCACAACGAGCGCCGCCGTCAAGCCCTTAAAACTCAAAGCGGTGCAACAAAGTGCCGTTTTTCTTCAACCAACCCCTGTGAGCTTTATAATCGGGGAAGATGCTTTCCACCAAATCCCAATAGGCCACCGAATGATTCATCTCAATCAAATGACACACCTCATGGGCGGCAACATAGTTTTGCACCGATGGCGGTGCCATAATCAGGCGCCACGAATACATCAAATTGCCATCTGACGTACAGGACCCCCAGCGGGATCGTGTATCGCGCAGGGTGACCCGCCCGATATCTTCGCCCAACAGCCCTGCATAATGCTTTGATGCCCCTACCAGACGCTCACGCGCAAGGGTTTTAAAATAAGCCGCCAGCTTCGCTCCGACCTTGACCTCAGGGCCTGGCACAAACAAGTGCCCGTCTTCGAACCGCGCGGTACGGCCTTGCCCTGCCACAATGCTACAATACTGCCCGTCAAATAAAATACGCCGCCCTAATGCGACCTGTTCGGGCTGAATTTGGCTGGCTAAATGTTTGCGCATCCAGCCTTCTTGTTCTTGGGCGAATTTCACCGCCTCTTTCATGGCGGCAAACCGTGGCACAGTCAGGCTGATCGCCCCCGTTTTATTCGATATGCGCAAGGAAAACCGCCGCGCACGCGCGGATCGTTTTACACTAACAGGGATGGGCGGTGTCCCTATGTCCAAATATTCACTCACAAAGTTAATTTACGGACAATATCACATAAGTAAAATAGCCTTTTTGCCTGTTTCGCACAGAATTCTAATTTGGCCTTTGACAAGGGGCAAATGATATGGCAATTGGCGCTACAGTTTCCAAATGACCTTTGATAAGGGATGTACAATGGCTGATGAAGCATGGGGTGTAAAACGTGTTTGCCCCGAAACCGGCAAGCGTTTTTATGACTTGAACAAAAATCCGATTGTCAGCCCCTACACGGGCAACGAATATGAATTGTCTTTTTTCTCAAATGACAAATCAAAAACGTCGATGACGGATAAAGCAGACAAAGCTAATGTTGCGAAAGCGACAAAAGATGATCTAAGTGACGACGCTGATGTTCTCGATACAGAAGATGACGCCGCAGATGTCGATTTGGGCGATGATGTTCTAGACGATAGTGACGACGATGATACGGTTCCATTGGGAGAAGTCGCCGATGTTGCCGCACCAAGCGACGACAGTTAAAAAATTCCGCTTGCACGTGTGAGCGGTGTTTTATAAACAAACCCAGCATGGCCCCAGAGCCATGCAATCGGGGCCTTAGCTCAGCTGGGAGAGCGCTTCGCTGGCAGCGAAGAGGTCAGGAGTTCGATCCTCCTAGGCTCCACCAATTCCCCTTATTCTCTAGTTTTTTGAATCTGTTAGCGGCTAACGCCTCAGCCACCACTCAGAGCCGTCTATACATATCAGTCGGTGTCTGTCGCGGCGTCGCTCTGCTCTAGCGCCGCGATCAGCCAGCGGGCGGCGGGTCCGCGTGGGATGTTGCGACGGTAAGCCAGACAGGCAGACAAACTGGGCATGCGGTCGGCACTTCCCCATTGGCTTAGATGCAGTGCGGTCAGACGGTTCTGCGCGATATCGGCTGCGGCTCGGTGTTGCGGCAAGCTGCCCCAGCCGAGACCTGCGCGCAGCAATCGGTGCTTGGTGTCCAGATCATTCATGCGCCAAGTTCGCAGACTAAGCACGCCTCGGTCTGGACTGTCGCTGGCCTCTGCGCCCGCGTTCCCCATCACCAGCTGTAATTGGTCTCGTAGCGCATCGGGGCCAAGCGGCGTGTCCATTGTCGCCAGTGGATGGGTCGGTGCCGCCACTGCGACCAGCGTCACAGCGGGCTGCGGCACGATCACAAGATCTGGATCATGGGTGGTGAAATCCACCATCAGCCCCAGTTCTTCGCCGCCTGCCCGCATGATAGATTCTGCGGCCAACACGGGTTCCACCCGCAGTTGTAGTCGTACGTTTGGGAATTCGGCTTCGAACCTCGCCAACACGGGGGTCAGCCGTTCCACGGGGTAAAGCCCGTCATAAATCAGCGATAAAGCACTCTCGACACCCTGCACCAAACCTCGGGCTTCGGCCTGCACCGCATTGGCTTCGCGTAGCAAGACACGCACCCGCGGCAACAAAGATATTCCCGCCTGACTAAGAACCAAGCGGTAGCCAGAACGGTCAAATAATTCCAAACCGAGCCGCGCTTCTAGCGCATCCAGCGCATAGGCTACATTCGACGCCGAACTGCCAAGCGCCGTTGCCGCCGCAGYCATACTGCCATGGCTGGCGACCTCATTAAAAACCTGAAACTGTGGGAGTGATAGATTATCAGACATATTCAAAAAACTAGTTGATCTTCATCAAAAACAAAAGGGTTTTTAAAGGAAGATTACTATGGCAGTTTCCCGCCTGAGCCAGTCTCGGAGGAATTATGACGACGCAATCACATCGGGCAGTCCCCGCCCATCAGGGCATTTGCTACATTGCATATGCCATCACGGCGATCGCTGTCTTTGGCGCGTCGGCAGTATCCCCCGTACTGCCAGATATCGGTGCCGCTTTCGGCGTGGATGGCGGTGCTACATCCTATCTCGTGAGTTTGTTCATCCTGCCGATGGTGCTCTTAACGCTGCCCATCGGTTACATGACCGCCCGCATATCCCTAAAACCGATGCTGATCGCCAGTTTGATCCTCTATGGATTTTCAGGCCTAGCCTGCGCAATGGCACCCAGTTTCGAGTTCCTGCTAGGCGCACGTATCTTGCAAGGTTGTGGTGCCGCCGCGCTAGAACTGTTCGGACTTGTTATTCTGATCGAAACAGCTTCAGGGTCTGAGCGTGATCGGGTGATCGGGCGCAATGTCGGCATCATCGGCTTATCGACGACACTGGCGCCATTGATCTCAGGCGTGCTGTCACTGGTATCATGGCAAGCCAGTTTCCTCAGTGCATTAGTGGCCTTCCCGCTGGCCTATTGGGTTTTGCGTGGATTGCCAAAAGTTGAGCGAAAGCCCGCTGGACCGCGCCCCGCGCTTGGAAGTTTTTTACGACAAGCTCCCGTACAGGCGGCGCTATTCGCGACGCTGGTGGTATTCTTGTTCCTGTTCGGCATCCAGATTTCTTTCGTGCCAGAACGTGCCGCAGAACTGGGCTTACATTCTGGCCTCGGAATCTCCCTGATTTCAGCCAGTGCAGCGGTGGCAATCGGCTTGGTTGCACCAAGGGTCGCCCCGCTGATGGAGGGCATCGGTCGCGGGGGTGTCAGCCTGCTGGGGTTTTGCGCATATGCGGCGGCCTGCGTGGTCTTTATACTCGCACCTGGCCCTTGGTGGTTGTTCGCAGGCGCGATGCTGATCGGCGCGGGGCACGGGCTGATCTTCCCGTTGATCCAAATGACGCTCGCGGGTCATGCGCCAGCCCATGGGATGGTCGTGTTCATGGCGCTGAACATCACTGCCATTGGCGTGGGCCAGACCCTCAGCCCGATGCTGATGTCTGCCGTCTACACACATGCAAGTCTCGCAAGTGTTTTCTGGCTTGGGCTATTGGTGGCGCTGGTCATGATGCCGCTATCTTGGGTCTTTTTTCGCCGCACAGCAGTTGTAAGCGATATATAAACGATAAAACCAACCGATATCGCGCACTCAGAGTTCAAAACAATTAACACCTCAGTGATTGAACCTGAGCTGCGTGTCGGTTAGCCTCCTCCCATGATCTGACACTCTAAAATTGRCTATCCTAGGTTTGATTTGAGGCACGMTGTTGGACTTTAAATTCRATACAACTTTAATAAATACCTTGGAGTATTTACCATGATACCAGTCCCCCAGCTAAACCATTCCTTTACGCTACGCGTTGAGCTTGCMGCCCCTTTGGAAATGGGGGCGGGTCGTGCGGGACGTCGGCAGATCATTCCGATTATTGGCGGTGAAGCTTTGGGGCCTGATATTACGGGAAAGGTTCTAAATCTTGGCGCGGATTGGCAAACGATATTTGCCGATGGTGCCGCCCATCTTGATACGCGCTATGCCTTGCAAACATCCGATGGTGCGCTCATCGAAATTGTTAATGTTGGCACACGCCACGGCCCGCCAGCAGTCATCGAAAGACTAGCCAAAGGCGAAGACGTGCCATCCAATGAATATTATATGCGCACAACAGCCCGCCTAGAAACCGGTGATGAGCGCTATGCTTGGGTGAACCATATGCTCTTTGTCTGCGCCGGAATTCGCCGCGCTTCTGCAGTGGAAATCGCCTATTATAAAGTTGAGTAAAGCTAGGGGGGCTAGCTATATCCCCCTGCGCTAAGACCCTATCACCCAAACACAGACTCAATCCCCACGGACGCGATCAGCTTATAGTAAGCAACCAGCACCACGACAAAGAACGCGAATACAATCAGTTCGTGTTTGAAGTGATGTGAGTGGAAAAAATCGCGATCGCGGTGGTGGATGACGTCCATAAGCTCATCGCCAAAGCGGATCGATAGGAATGTACCCAAGCCAGACAGGATGATCACGCCCCAATAGGGGTATGGGGTGACGAATATTTTGTGCAAGACTTGTGTCAGCGCGGTGGTGTCATAATAGCTAGGCGCAAAGGCGAGCGTGGCGGCATTGATGCCCAGCGCCACAGCCCAGACCACGATTTCCGAGATGACCATGCGAATGCCGAACAGCAGGCGTAGGGGGAAATCCAGTAAGAAACCTGCGTCGGCAACAGGGGTGCATAGCACAAAGAAGCTCCATGTTAGCAAGGCCGTGACCCCGCCCGTMGCGAGGCCGAATTCATAGCTTAGGTAGCCGAAATAGCCGACCACCAGCAGGCAGAGCAAAGCGAATTTAATGAGTATCTGTTTGCGTGGTTTTACGGTCATGGYYYAGYCCTTTTRTAGCGGTTGTCTAACTGATCGCACAAAGTGGCGGCCTGCGTCCAGACRCAACGGGGGCGCAGATACCWGCCCTGCGCCCCCGTTCTAACTCTGATCTGATAAGCTAGTGCTTTTCAGAGTATTATTTCTTACCACCGTTGGTTTTATTCGCRCCAATGGCCGCCGCTTTGGCGCGGGCTTTGTTTTTCTTACTGCTGGGTTTTCCTACAGGTGTGCTGCTACCCGATTTAGGCTTACCGCTTGATTTAGCGCGGTATGGTGCCACAATGCCTTCGGCGACGCGGTCTTGTTGTTGCCGTTGTTTTTGCTTGTTGCTGTTCGGCTTACCTGATTTTGAACCRCCYTTKGGCTTTTTATTGCGCGGGTTTGGATCRTCRTTCCAATCCGTTTTACGGGTATCGCCGCGTCGATCTGAACGGTCTGAACCGCCGCCTGAACGCTGACCTTTACCGCCAGAGCGACCATCGCGTTTATTGCCGCCAAATTTGGGGCGCGGTTCTTTTGCCGCCGCAGGTGGTTTATCAAGTTTAGTCAAAACAGCGCCGTCTTCGACGCGCATTTTTTCGCCAACGCTTTCAAGGAATTTCGCCACGCTTTCGTTGCGAATTTCAACAAAGCTTTCAGTATCACGGACGCGGATTGCACCGATGTCGTCTTTGGTCAAATCACCGACCTTGCACAACATAGGTAGCAAGCGGCGCGGCTCAGCATTCGCTTTGCGTCCGCCCGCGACTGAAAACCATGTACTCGCGCCAAATGCCGCGCGGGGTTCAGGTGCACCACCGCCGCCAGAGGCTGACAATTCTTCGGGGGCTGTTTGGCGGGCATTATATATCCGCAAATAAGCGGCCGCGATTTGCTCGGTGGAATAAAGCTCGGTTAGCTTACCCACAAAGACGGCTTCTTTTTCAGTGGCTTCTTTTGTCCAAGTCGCGTCGGTCAACATGCGTTCTTCGTCACGGGCGAGAACCTCTTGGGCAGAGGGTGCTTCATCCCATTGCGCTTTGACCTTAGCACCGCGCAACAGCATTTCTGCTTTGCGACGTGCGCGTGTTGGCACGATCAGAGTGCTGACACCTTTGCGTCCTGCACGCCCTGTGCGACCTGAGCGGTGCAACAAGGTTTCAGAATTTTGTGGCAGGTCGGCGTGGATCACCAGTGCCAGATTGGGCAAATCGATCCCGCGTGCGGCAACGTCTGTGGCAACACAAACCCGTGCGCGTCCGTCCCGCATGGATTGTAGCGCGTGGCTACGTTCATTTTGGCTCAGCTCACCTGACAGAGCTACCACGGAAAATCCGCGATTTGAGAACCGTGTGGTCAGGCGGTTGACCATGGAACGGGTGTTGCAAAACACCAATGCGTTGGGCGCTTCATAGTAGCGCAAAACATTGATGATGGCGTTCTCAGTGTCACGCGGCGCGACCTGTAGCGCGCGGTATTCAATATCAGCGTGTTGCGATGTTTCGGATTTGGTAACGATGCGGATGGCATCGTTTTGGTAGTTCTGGGCAAGGGTTGCGATAGAGCGTGGCACAGTGGCCGAAAATAGCAATGTGCGACGGTCTTCAGGGGCTTCGCCCAAGATGAATTCTAGGTCATCGCGAAAGCCAAGATCGAGCATTTCGTCGGCCTCATCCAGCACCACGGCGCGCAGGCCTGACATGTCAAGCGACCGACGTTTGATATGGTCGCACAAACGACCGGGCGTTGCCACAACGATATGGGCACCACGGTCGAGCGCGCGACGTTCATCACGCATGTCCATGCCACCAACGCAAGAGGCTACAACAGCGCCCGCTTTTTCATACAGCCAAGCCAGTTCGCGTTTAACCTGTAGGGCTAATTCGCGGGTTGGGGCGATGACGAGGGCAAGGGGTTTGCCTGCTTTGGGAAAATGTGTTTCATCCCCCAGCAAGGTCGATGCGATGGCAAGGCCGAAACCGACGGTTTTACCAGACCCTGTCTGGGCAGAGACCAACAGGTCTGCGTTGCCTAATTCTTCTTTGGTGACGGCTTCTTGCACGGGTGTGAGTTTGTCATATCCGCGTTTTGCAAGTGCATCGGCAAGGGCTTGGTTCATCATCGGTTTTCTGCTTTGGTTATGAGCCGGCTGGCTCTGGCGTCAATCAAATGGCGTTAAAGCTTATGATAGGGTTTGTATAGCCGTATTGTACGCAATGCAGCCATGCATTTTACCCGACACATTTTTCCACGCCTTGGTGATTGGCAATTGGGCGTGCAATAGGTTATTTTGAGGCTCAGAATTCAAGGAGCCGTATTTTGAAATATGAAAAAACCAAACAAGCTGTTGCCAGCCTAACGCCAGAACAATTTAGGGTCACGCAACAAAGTGGTACGGAACGTGCTTTCACAGGCGCGTTGACGGATCATAAAGAGGCTGGAATTTATGTCGATATTGTATCGGGTGAGCCGCTTTTTGCATCGGGTGATAAATTCCATTCGGGGTGCGGCTGGCCAAGTTTCACCAAGCCGATTGTGGATAGGTATGTCGCCGAGATAAGCGATGTCAGCCACGGAATGCGCCGTGTTGAGGTGCGGTCAAAACATGGCGACAGTCATTTAGGCCATGTGTTCGATGACGGGCCTGCGGATACGGGCGGTTTGCGCTATTGTATCAATTCGGCCAGCCTGCGGTTTGTGCACCGTGATGATATGGCGGCGCAGGGTTACGGTGATTTTGTCGATCAAGTGGAGGATGTATAATGGGTGAACGGGCCGTATTAGCCGGGGGCTGTTTCTGGGGCATGCAGGATTTGATCCGCAAGCAAGTTGGCGTCGTGTCAACCCGTGTGGGCTATACGGGGGGCGATGTTCCTAATGCCACCTACCAAAACCACGGCAGTCACGCCGAAGGGATTGAGGTATTTTTTGACCCCGCCCTGACCAGCTATCGCCAAATCTTAGAGTTTTTCTTTCAGGTGCATGATCCCACCACCGCGATGCGCCAAGGCAATGATCGCGGCAGTGCTTACCGTTCGGCGATTTACTATGTTGATGAGGCACAGCGGATTGAAGCGGAAAATACCATTAAAGATGTGGATGCTTCTGGTTTGTGGCCTGCCAAGGTGGTGACGCAAGTCGAACCTGTGGGCGACTTTTGGAACGCCGAGCCAGAGCATCAAGATTATCTGGAACGCACGCCCAATGGCTATACCTGTCATTTTGTACGGCCTGATTGGGTATTGCCCAAACGGGGTGAATAAGTGACAGCCCGGCAAAAAGCGCTGAATGCGTTTTTGGCAGGGGTTAAGGCGGCAGACCCTGCGGATAGTTTGGCGCATGGTTTTCAGGTTGATCCCCTGCGACCTGCTAAAGGCGACGGTGTGACGTATTTTATTGCGACGGGCAAAGCGGCTTGCAAAATGATGCAGGCGGCTTTGGACTTTTATCAACCAGCACGTTTTGAAGCGCTTGCGATTACCAATCCTGAAAATGCCTGCCAGATTGAAAACTGTGAGGTCATTTCAGCGGGGCACCCTGTGCCTGATGCCCAAGGGATGCACGGTGTTGCGCGTATTTTTGAGATGCTCAAGGCCACGCGCGAAAAGGATCGTGTGATTGTCTTGCTCAGTGGTGGCAGTTCTGCACTGTTACCTGCCCCCGTGGCGGGGATATCTTTGAGCGATAAGATCACCGTGAACGAGGTTCTATTGGGATCGGGTCTGAATATCACCGATATGAATGTGGTGCGGCAATCTTTGTCGCGCCTAAAGGGCGGTGGTTTACTTATGGCGGCGCAGCCT
>NVSA01000051.1 GCA_002401045.1 Paracoccaceae bacterium | reverse complement strand
TCGGGTCATTAGGCGGCACCACAACCCCAGTTTACTTATCGATATTGATATACGTCGTTCCGGTACCAATTTCACAGGAAATTAAAGGGCGTCTGATCGCACGCGCTGCCGTCAAACGGTCCGCATCGGTCGATAGGTAATTTGGCGCAATCAACGGCGCATCATACGTGCTGGCCGATGCCATTTTCACCGTGCCACGGCTTTCGGGGCGCAGATGGCAAACGCTTGCGGTAATCGCTGGGAAATCATGTAATGGATCGCCGAATTTGTCCAAGGACAAAGGCTGTACATGATATTCAAGATCGGCGGTTTCTAATGACGGATCCGATTTTGCGAACGCGCCCAACTGGCTAGGGGCCATCGACATCGGCCCTGTACGTTTCAGCGCATATTCCAGCGCAATTCCCGCACGCCCCAACAGGCTTCCCGCCCGTTGGTTCAACGTTTTCGCGCCTTTGACCTTAAAAATACAGCGCAATTGCAAATGATCTTGCAGGTTTTCACCAACCCCTGCGGCATCATGCACTACGTCGACACCGTGCCCAGCCAACAGCTTTTGCGGCCCGACACCAGAGGCTTGCAAAAGATGCGGCGTGCCAATCGCCCCCGCACTGCAAATCACTTCACCGCCAGCCCGCGCAATATGTGTCTGCCCGTCGCGACTGAATTGAACCCCAACCGCACGCTTGCCTTCAAAGACAATTTTCTCAACATGCGCCTGCGTAACAATCCGCAAATTCGGGCGTTTTTTGGCAGGTTTCAAAAACGCTTTTTGAGTATTCCAGCGAAAGCCAGATTTCTGGTTTACTTGGAAATAATCGACGCCTTCATTGTCGCCCGTATTGAAATCATTGATCCTAGGAATACCCGCCTGCGCACAGGCATTGGCGAAATCTTCCAAAATATCCCACGACAGGCGTTGCCGCTCGACACGCCACTCACCGCCCTGCCCGTGCATGTCTGTTGCGCCGTCAAAGTGGTCTTCGGATTTCATAAAATACGGCAAGACATCATCCCAGCCCCAGCCCGTATTGCCCATCTGACGCCAACCGTCATAGTCACGGGCTTGGCCGCGCAGGTACAACATACCGTTGATCGATGAACAGCCACCCAAAAGTTTGCCGCGCGGATACAGCAGGCTACGCCCGTTCAGCCCTGGAATTTTCTGTGTCTTAAACATCCAATCGGTGCGGGGATTGTCGATGCAATAAAGATAGCCCACGGGGATATGCACCCAGATATAACGGTCATTTTTACCAGCCTCTAGTAACAAAACCGAGGTCTTGGGGTTCTCTGACAACCGCGCGGCCAGCACAGATCCCGCAGAACCTGCACCGATAATTACATAATCAAATGTCCCCAATTCCTGTGTCATATTCCCCCCTGACATACCTAAACTATTTGCCAGAGCCGCGTTTTTATCAAGTAAGTAGTTCCACGCACCGATAATTGCCGCCTGCCCCTTGCACCACGCCAGATTTTAGCTCACTAAGCTAAGGCAATTAGCACATTATTTCGACGTTAAGGATAAGACTATGGCAGACGGTACTTTAGACATATCATCAGTTCCAACAAAAGATATTTCAGTCCGAGACGTCTTTGGTATCGACAGCGACATGATCGTCAAAGGTTTTGAAAATCACACCGACCGTGTGCCAGAAATCGACAGCACCTATAAGTTTGACCATGATACAACATTGGCAGTTCTTGCAGGTTTCACCCATAACCGCCGCGTGATGATCCAAGGCTATCACGGCACGGGGAAATCGACCCACATCGAGCAGATTGCCTGCCGCCTAAACTGGCCAACCGTGCGCGTCAATCTTGACAGCCACATCAGCCGCATTGATCTGATCGGCAAAGACGCGATCAAAATAAAAGACGGCAAACAAATCACTGAATTTCAAGAAGGTATTCTACCTTGGGCGCTGCGCACACCGACCGCGATTGTATTTGATGAATATGATGCAGGCCGCGCCGATGTGATGTTCGTGATCCAACGCGTGCTAGAGGTTGACGGTAAATTGACCTTGCTCGATCAGAACAAAGTCATCACCCCGCACCCTTATTTCCGTCTGTTCGCGACGGCCAATACGGTTGGCTTGGGCGACACCACGGGTCTGTATCACGGCACCCAACAAATCAACCAAGGTCAAATGGATCGCTGGTCACTGGTTGCCACGCTGAACTACCTGCCCCACCCACAAGAGGTTGGCATTGTTGCCTCTAAGAACCCAGATACCGATCTCGAAATCATCGGTCACATGGTGACCGTCGCAGGGCTGACACGCACCGCGTTTATGAACGGTGATATCTCGACGGTCATGTCCCCCCGCACAGTCATTACATGGGCGCAAAACGCCAAGATTTTTGACGATATTGGCTTTGCCTTCCGCCTGACTTTCCTAAACAAATGTGACGAGCTAGAGCGCGAAACCATTGCCGAGTTCTATCAGCGTTGCTTTGACGAAGAGCTGCCAGAAAGTGCCGCCAGTATAAGCTTGGGATAATGACCAAACCAAACGACAATCCAGCCGATCCGTTCAAAAAGGCGCTTGAGCACGCGACCAAAGCGCTGGCGAATACACCAGAGCTGAGCGTCACCTTTTCTGTTGATCCTCCTGGGTTCTCAAACGACACCATGCGCCTGCCCCAAGTCAGCCGCCGCATGACACGCGACGAAGTGCTACAAGCACGTGGCACGGCAGATGCCATGGCGTTACGGTTGCGGTTTCACAACGATGCCATCCATAACCGCTATATGCCCCAAGGCCGCGCCGCACGCGAAATCTATGACGCCATGGCAACAGCCCGTTGCGAATCCGTTGGCGCACGCGTCATGCCAGGAACCGCAACCAACATTGACGCCAAACTAGAAGCTGAAGCGGTCAAGCTGGGCTATGATGATGCACAATCTATGAACGACGTGCCCATGGCATCGGCCTTGGGATATTACCTGCGCCAAGTTAGCACGGGGCGCGATATGCCGCCTGCGGTGGCGAACGCTTTGGCACAGTGGAAAACCACGATTGAACAACGCTCTGGCGAGACGTTTAAGAACCTTGGCGACACCATGGATAATCAGGTTGATTTCGCAAAATTCGCCCGCCAAGTGATTGCCGATCTGGGCTACGCCGAAGAATTGGGCGATGATCCTGATGATCTAAATGACGACGGCGATGATGTTGACGATGACGTCGAGCAAGACCTTGAAGATGACGCACCAGACAGCGACAAGGGTGACCAGCAAGACGATGCGCAAGACGCCGAACAACAAGAACAGCGCCAATCCACAGAACAGCAACAATCCGAAGTATCGATGGATGAACGCGATGAAATGAGCGCGGCTGATGATGTCGACGCCATGGATGCAGATCCATCGCTTGAGGCACCAACACCGCCGTCATTTTCCGATGCTGATCCTAATTACAATGTTTTTACAACGGATTACGACGAAGAGATTTTGGCCGAAGAATTAGCGGAACCCGCTGAATTGGATCGTTTGCGTACCTATCTGGATCAACAACTTGAACCGCTTAAAGGCGCCGTGTCTCGGCTGGCAAATAAGTTGCAACGCCGCCTGCAAGCCCAGCAAAACCGTAGCTGGCAGTTTGATATGGAAGAAGGCATGCTGGATGCAGGCCGCTTGGCACGGGTCATTGCCAACCCGACAACGCCGTTGTCGTTCAAGGTTGAGAATGACACAGAATTTCGCGATACCATCGTGACATTATTGATTGATAACTCTGGCTCAATGCGCGGTCGTCCGATTTCTATTGCCGCAATTTGCGCCGATGTTTTGGCACAAACTTTGGAACGCTGTCAGGTCAAATGCGAAGTTTTAGGCTTTACCACCCGTGCGTGGAAAGGCGGTAAATCCCGCGAAGACTGGTTGCAAAACGGACGGACTGCCGAACCAGGACGCCTGAACGATTTACGTCACATCATCTATAAAAGTGCCGATGCCCCATGGCGCCGTGCGCGGCCTAATTTGGGTTTGATGATGAAAGAAGGCTTGCTGAAAGAAAACGTCGACGGCGAGGCGCTGGAATGGGCGTACCGCCGCATGATGATGCGTCCAGAACAGCGCCGTATCTTGCTGGTTATTTCTGACGGCGCACCTGTGGATGACAGCACTTTATCGGTGAACTCTGCCAGCTTTTTAGAAAAACATTTGCGCAACGTGATTGCCATGATCGAAAAACGCAAACAGGTCGAATTGWYMRCGATTGGCATTGGTYACGATGTGACGCGCTATTATGAGCGYGCGGTGACGATCACCGACGCGGAACAATTAGCAGGCGCGATCACCGAACAATTGGCCAATCTTTTTGACGATGATCCCATGGCGCAAAAACGCGGATCAAAAAGACGGGTCAGYTGATGTTTCAGTCGTTTGACGCCGCCACATCCCCCGATACAGGCGCTACACGTCTGGCAGATTTACGCAGTCTTATGCGCGCTCAAAACCTAGACGGCTTCCTTATTCCGCGCGCCGATGCCCACCAAGGCGAATATGTTGTGCCCCGCGATCAACGATTGGCATGGCTGACAGGGTTTACTGGATCRGCAGGWTTTTGCGCCGCATTGTTRAACACCGCTGGCGTTTTTATTGACGGGCGATACCGCCTGCAAATCCGCGATCAAGTCGATTTATCGGTCTATAAACCCGTCAACTGGCCTGAGATCCAATTGGCGGATTGGCTGATGGGACAGTGCCAATCTGGCGATGTGATTGGCTTTGATCCATGGTTGCATACCCACGATGAAATTGCGCAACTCTCCAAAACTTTAGCAGCCCAAAATATAGTCCTGCGCCCCTGTGCAAACCTTGTCGATGCCATTTGGGATGATCAACCCAATGCGCCAGATGACCCTATTATCCCCCATCCGATTAAGTTCTCAGGCCGCGCGCATGATGACAAAATCGCTGATATTTCGCGGGGATTACAGACTGCGAACCACAGCGCCTATGTGCTGACGCAAACCGACAGCATTGCATGGCTGTTGAATATTCGCGGTACCGATTTAGGCCAAACCCCTGTGGCGCTGGCCTTTGCAATCGTCCATGCCAACGCTCAGGTCGATCTATTTGTTGATCTTGGCAAAACCAGCCAAAATCTCCGTAAACATTTAGGCGATAGCGTCACCATCAAAGCCATCACGGATTTTGAAACGGCGCTTTCATCGCTAACAGATACCGTGTGCATTGATCCCAAAACCTGCCCTGAAAAAGTCGTGCAGATTTTAACCGCGCAGATTGCCCATTCCCCCGATCCGACCACCCTGCCCAAGGCGTGTAAAAACGACACCGAGCTTGCAGGCGCGAAGGCCGCACACATGCGTGATGGACTGGCATTGGTGCATTTTCTGGCGTGGCTTGATGGTTTGGATAGCGGTGCAGATATCAGCGAAATTGATATTGTGCGGCATCTAGAAGACTGTCGCCGTGACACGCAAGAATTGCAAAATATATCGTTCGATACTATTTGCGGGTCAGGACCAAATGGCGCGATTGTACATTACCGCGTGACCCATGACAGTAATCGAAAGTTGAAACAAAACGAAGTTTTGCTGGTCGATTCAGGCGCGCAATACCAAGATGGTACCACCGATATCACCCGCACCATCGCCATTGGAAACCCGCCAAAAGAGGCGGTGCAAAACGCCACCTTGGTGCTCAAAGGCATGATTGCAATCAGCCGTGCGGTATTTCCTGTGGGCACATGCGGCAAGGATATTGACGCGCTGGCACGCGGCGCACTTTGGGCGCAGGGCAAAGATTATGACCACGGCACGGGTCACGGTGTGGGGTCGTTTCTGTCAGTGCATGAAGGGCCACAAGGTATTTCCAAACGGGCAACACAGGCATTTTTGCCTGGGATGATCGTGTCTAACGAACCTGGATATTACAAAGAAAACGCTTACGGCATTCGTATTGAGAACCTGATTTATGTGCGTGAAATAGGTCACATCGCGGGGGGGGATCAGCGCCAAATGTTAGGCTTTGAAACCCTAACCCTTGCCCCGATTGATCGGCGCATGATGGATATATCGCAGCTATCTAAAGCGGAAATAAACTGGTTAGACTGCTATCACAAACGAGTATTTGAAACGCTCAGCCCACGGGTTGAAGGCCGCATTTTAGAGTGGTTGAAATCAGCCTGTAAACCGCTCGCGTCTTAGGTATTACCTCGACAAAGCTCTGTCAAGAAATCGAGAAATGCGCGCAACCTTGGGGACAGTAGGCTGCGTCCAGAATAAACTGCGACAAGCTTGGATGCTTCGACATCAAAACTGACATGTTGGCAAATCTCAACCAGACTACCCTGCGCGATCTGTTCTTTACAATAGCGCAAGGGCAGCACCGAAATCCCCGCACCGCTTGCAACAGCGCCGCGCACGACCAGCGGATCATTGACATGTGTAATGCCTCGGGTCAGATCAATTTGGGTTGCAGTATTTTGGATACGCACAGGCATCCGCGCCAGCCCATAGCGTTTTTCACATATCTGCACATGATTGCGAATCTCTGTCAGATCATCGCCGATCGGGTTGCTGGCAAGGTAAGTGGGGCTTGCCACCCAAGCCAGTCGGCCAGAAATCAATTTACGCGAAATTAAATCGGAATCTTCAAGGCTGCCGACCACAACAGAGATATCAACCTTGTCGCGCAGTAATTCCAGCCCATGGCCTGTGATAATCAATTCAAGCTCGATCTCTGGATATGCGGCGTGGAATACAGACAAATGCGGCGCGACGATTTCTTGGGCAAAAGCCGGCGGCAAAGCCACAGTAAGACGCCCCGTTGGTGTCAGGCTAAGCCCCGCCGCCGTTGCATCTGCATCGCGGACTTGATCCATGATCAGCAGTGCTTGGCGGTAAAATATATCACCTTCGGTTGTGACGCGCAGGTTGCGTGAATTGCGTTCAAGCAACTTAAACCCCAAGCCCWGTTCAAGGCGTGACAGCGATGCGCTGACGGTCGATTTTGGCATTTTAAGCGCGTGTGCGGCCGCTGTTATACCRTTTTCAGCGACGACTGCCAAAAACACAGGGACATCATCAACTTTCCATTTCATTGCGCACCTATCGTTCAGAAATCTGGATYAAGCGTCCATAKTAGGCATATTGTTCTGATTTTMAAACCCCYTTATCCATATATCAACGAGAGACTGGATAGACACAGCGATACTCTCGGGTTCATTTCTAACGGAGACAAAAATGGCACGTATCATCGGGGGCATCGGYGCCTCACATTCGCCGACAATCGGCTACGCAAAAGACACAGGCAAGCAATCAGATCCACAATGGAAACCAATTTTTGATGGTTTTGATGTGGTTCGAGATTGGGTTCAAGAAAAGGAAATCGATGTCTTGTTTTTGATCTATAAYGATCACGTCACATCTTTCTATTTYGACCATTACCCGTTCTTTTCAATGGGAATTGACGATGTCTATCATCCTGCCGATGAAGGCGGCGGCCCMCGCGATGTAGCCCCTGCCAAAGGRCAYCTTGGRCTTTCCCAGCATATTGCAATGGCACTGACRGCCGATGAATTTGATATGTCGTTTTTCCAAGGTAAGCCAGTCGATCATGGTTTTTTATCGCCAATATCCATGCTGGGCGATGAAAATGGCCCTTGGAAAGGCGGCGTTGTGCCGCTTCATTGTGGCTTACTTCAACTGCCCATTCCAAGCCCTAAAAGAATGTGGAAACTGGGCAAATCGCTTCGTAAAGCAATCCAGAGCTACCCTGAAGATTTGAATGTGGCGATCATGGCCACGGGCGGCCTTAGCCACCAAGTGCACGGCGAGCGCGCGGGGTTCATCAACGAAGAATGGGACAATGAGTTTCTGGAATTGATTGAGAAAAACCCGCAAAAGCTGGCCGATATGCGCTTGGCAGAATATGTGGTCAATGGCGGCATGGAAGGTGCAGAAGTGATCATGTGGTTGATCATGCGCGGCGCATTATCCGATGATGTAAAGCTGATCCACAAACAGACCTATGCGCCTTCGGTCACCAATATCGCCACCTTAGTATTTGAAGATTTAGGCGATGAACCCGATCCTGCAGAGATTGAAGCCTACCGCGAACATGTTGGCTATCATCTGGCTGGTGCGGACACATTAGAGGGAACCTACCCCTTTACCCACGCCATAAGCCAAAAGAATTTCAGGTTAAATACCTTTTTGCACGATCTGATAGAACCAGAACATCGCGAACGTTTCTTAAGCGATTTCGATGCTTTAGTTGCCGAGCGTGAACTGACAAGCGTCGAAATTGATTTGGTGAAAAACCGCAAATGGATAGAAATGATCCGTCACGGTGTAAGCTTTTTTATGCTCGAAAAATTGGCGGCGGTTTTGGGGGTATCAAACCCAGAAGTATACGCGGCATTCCGAGGTGAAACACTTGAAGAGTTCTTAGCAACTCGCAAAGTTCCGATAACATACTCGGTTGCAGGCGGCGATAAAGTTAAGGATATGGATCATAAATAACGGACAGTTAAGACGTTACCAAAATTGGCTGGAGGGCAGATAAGTCCTTCAGTCGAACTTATAACGGGAGCATGGCACCCGCGCGGCTTACACCCTAAGAATGTTCTTCGCGGGCGGTTGCACCCACCTGAAGACACCGCCAGCCCCCGTCTCACCGTTGTATTCAGCGACACGATTACCGTCGAGATCGTACAAGGAATGGATCGTAACCCCCTGCCCGTTCAACTGCCGCCAGACCTGTTGGCCCTTGGCGTTATACTTATTCACTCACAGCCAAATATTCTTACTCTTTCACATTTCATAAAAGTTTTACTCCAGCTATTTCATTCGTTTGAAAAATACAAAGGATAGCAAAAGAACAACAAACATAATTATTGTTTCAACAGCATAACTTGCTTCAAAAAAACCTACAATTAAATGTGTTATGCCAATTATACCTAAGTATATTAGAAGCTCATAAGTTTCTTTTTTCATTACCTTATTTTCCTTGTTAACATTTCTATCTTTAGTTTTAAAAAATAGTATTTGGATTTTTAAAACTAAAGATAGTTCTATAAAGCCAAAAATGAAAACCCATTACTCCAGATAGTACAGCATATACGTGTATTAAATTATGGCACTTTTATCTACTCCCATCACACGTCATCAATACTACAAGCATTAGGTGGTTTCTTTGGAGACCTGCACTTTGCATCACACTGTGCTTTATTGTATGTCCACGTACATACTCTATCGCCTGTGAAAGCCCCTACACGCCCACTTCTAGTTCGATGTGCAAAAGCAGCTCCAATCGCCTTACACACCAGCTTACCCGTTTTACTACTACTCGGATTACATTCTTTCATACATTGCTTATACTCTGCATCATTCATAATAGGATCATAAAACGAAGACTGTCCGCTGGGGCTGTAGGTAGAACCAGGACTACACTTTAGTTCCTGATTGCCATCAGATCGACGCACCCAACGACAGCGTTCACCTYTYGGRTCAACRTAKCKATCWGGMSWKTGCAACGCATAGCCATAAACACTCGCCCCGTCGACTAATCCTAGTGGATCACCTTGSAYGTAKCKTCCYGTKGTCGGRTCATAGTCTCGCATCCAGTTYTGRWRGAGGCCTGACTCKGCTGAGAACCATTGGCCCGTTGCCGTGGCAGGGTATTGGTTTGTCCAATGCCCGAGAGCGGGGGTGGCGGAGGTTTATGGGGGTTCCTGTGGATGTGTCCACTTCTCCGAAGGGTTTGTAGGTTGCAGACCAGACTTTTGCGCCTGTTCCGTCCGTCGCAAACACAGGYTTKCCGATRTGRTCGSYACGMACRTAATAMGTCRYMCCSCCCGAGATCACCGCCAARGGTKTGCCGTTCAGCCAGACATATTCCGCCAAGAGCTGACCGTTCTCGGCGTTATACTCAGCCACACGATTACCGTCGAAATCATAGACCGCATGGATCGTAACCCCCTGCCCGTTGAGCTTACGCACAACCTGATGGCCGCGCGCGTTGTATTGATACTCGGCCACCACGACATATGTAAAGTTGCATAGTTCTCTTCGGTTTGGACTAACAGTTTTAATTTTTACAACTGCGTATTAAGAGTAAGGCTACATATTCACTTTTTCCGCATATAAAAAAACCAGTATAGGAGACCTGCTAGGAAAATTAAAATTAAAGTTTCTAACGCAAGACTAAGCTTAAAGTAGTCAGCAACAAAGAAAGCGATAGTTGCCATAATAATGTACGCAAAGATTTGCAATTTAAGATTCTTCATAGTTACAGTTCCTCTTTCATACAGACATCAGGTTCTTTGGTATCTCGGCACATTAAGTCACATTGAGCTCTTTTAGTTATCCATCGACAAACAGTACCCGAAGGGATTGAACCCAGCATTCCTGTTCCAGTCACATAACCGAAGGCTGAACCAACTCCTGTGCATGTTAAGTAACGTTTTTTACCATGTCCTGGCTTGCATTCCTTCATGCACTGTTTGTATTCACGATCGTTCATAATAGGATCATAAAACGAAGACTGTCCACTGGGGCTGTAGGTAGAACCAGGACTACACTTTAGTTCCTGATTGCCATCCGATCGACGCACCCAACGACAGCGTTCACCTTTCGGATCAACGTATCTATCTGGACTGTGCAAGGCATAGCCATACACAGATGCACCATCCACCAGCCCGAGGGGGTCAGCTTGAACGTACCTACCTGTTGTCGGGTCGTAGTCTCGCATCCAGTTTTGGTATAACCCGCTCTCGGCACTGAACCATTGGCCTGGGTATCTTAGGTTGATGGGTAGACCCGTACTCGTGTCCACCTCGCCGAACGGTTTGTAGGTTGCAGACCAGACCTTGGCTCCCGTTCCGTCGGTGGCAAAAACGGGTTTTCCGATGTGGTCGGAGCGCACATAATAGGTTACGCCATTCGAGATCACCGCCAAGGGTGCGCCGTTCAGCCAAACATATTCCGCCAAGAGCTGACCATTCTCGGCGTTATACTCAGCCACACGATTACCGTCCAAATCAAACACCGCTTGGATCGTAATCCCCTGCCCGTTCAACTGCCGCCAGACCTGCTGACCCTTGGCGTTATACTTGTATTCCGCCAGCACAACACCGTCCTTGGTGACCCGATCCATCCGATTTGCCGCGTTGTAATGATAGGCATAAACCCCGTCGATCCGCACATCTTGGGTGATGTTTCCTGCCGCATCGTAGGTGAAGCCCCGCGTCGAAGTCGCCCCCTGCGCCACAGATTGCAAACGGTTTATGGTGTGGTTTAGTGCTACATAGAAAACGTATTCTCCTATACTTAAAACCAAAAGTATCTAAACATTTAAGACGCATAATATTAACAGTATGATTAAAATATAATTCTCAAATTAACCTATAAACTTTCGTTCATTTTCCACCCATTCACGGCAACTATTTTCAAGGCCGCGAATCCAAACATACGGAAGTAATTTACTTAAAATCAACTGATCCTCGGTCTGAAAAAAGCCTTCAGCATCATTTCCCAGTTTTATTAATAGATCTTCAAAAGGGCCTGCGCTCAAATATGCATATTCCCTTTCAGCTGACAACAATAACGTTATTCTTTTTATTAAAACCCATGCTTTTTGCGGCGCTGATTGAACCAAATCCGTAAGCTCATCCCAATACTCAAACTCTTCCTTAGGTATAGCACCTAGAATCTCATGATCTTTTTCAGACCTACGAGCCAGCGTCACCCAAGCATGTACAAGTTTTTGATACTCTTTTTCCATTATTCATACCATTATATTATATCGGGCGCGTTGCCCAAGACCACGCATCTGACCKAAAAGCAGTACAACTTTTTRACATAGCTTCTTTAAGCTTATTCTGCAATCTTGTTTGCWTATTAGAATATTGCTGTCGGTGACCAGCTCGACTCATCGGTCCAGTTTCGGGTAGTCCGCGTGGATCGATGGCATATTCTGCTGAACGCCTTTTTAACTCACCAACCAATCTATTAATTTCATTATATAATGCTTCACAACGCCCATCATCAYCAGACGTTGATGTCCCACCCGTTCCAGCACTTGTTCCTGCGCCGCTTATCCCACCACTATTATGAAGGATCGGCGGCAACAAGTCGTCGGTATCACCAAAATCAGTAAGCGGGCAGRTATGCGTATGTGGTGGCAGTGACGTACAAACCACGTACGCAAACTATAAGACTCCGTAAATTAATTTGCGTAACGTCCCAAGTTTTAACATTTTAGGAATTAGAATTGGAACATTATCCTCAATGTCCTCGCAATTATTTAAATGTCGCTTTGCCTAATTTAGGATTATTCGACCTGATATTCCTACGTAATGTATTGATATATTTT
>NVSA01000050.1 GCA_002401045.1 Paracoccaceae bacterium | reverse complement strand
GCGTTCGAAATCCACATTTTAGCGCCACTCAGCTCATATCCACCAGGGACGGTTTTGGCTCGAGTCACCATTCCAGCGGGGTCAGAACCATAATCAGGTTCGGTCATCTTAGAGGCAAGTTGCATCGCGCGACTGGTCAAACCAATCTTGCGACCTACAATTTTAGCCCCCTTGGCAAGACGCCCCTTTGCCCAGCGGCGCTGGATTTCATAGGCGTCTTCAATGTCCATATCTGGATAGGTTTTGGACAATTGCGGGATGACTTTGCGGGTTTGTTCCGCTTCTAGAATACTATCAGCGGCGGCTTGTCGGTTTTGGTCCGAGATCATTTTGAAACTTTCTCAATTTGGGTTGCAGAGGTTCCGTGGTTCGCCATCGCAACCGAACCTAATGCAAGGAATGTTGTCGCAGAAAACAAAATCAGCACAGCTGTTGTGAACAACGTAACATTCGCGTCACAAGCCCGCTTTTTGCCAAATATTTTAATCATAAAGGGCGGCACGCCGTTAACTTTGTCAACAAGGTGACCTTCATAGACAGGGCGGAACAAAACAGCCGTCCAAAAACCGCCATAAGCGCAAACAGACAAGATTGCCGCGATCCAAAGTTGCCGTGTATCTTCGCCAGCTGTCCAGATCAAAAACAGCGCTAAAATACCCATATAGACATATGACATCACCTGCCAAACGCAGTGGAAACGCGCGTGTGGCGTCCAAGATGGATTAAACCAATGTGTTTTGTTTGAATCGAATGCGACTGGAATCAGACTATAGCCCAAGCTTGATAGTGTCAGCAGTATTTTAGCAGTAAGTAACATATTTTCCTCCCAATGTTTGTGTACCATTAATTGATACAGTGTATTGAGTATAGACCCAAAAAACCCTATGCGTCAAGATAGACCGCATAGGCTGTATGGTTTTACATGATACCTTAGCTAAATACTTGATCCGAACTGATCTTGGATCAGGGTTGAAAACTCTAGCAGTGCCGCGCAAATATCGTCTTTACGCTGCGTATAACGTTGACTTGGCACCGCAATAGCAACCACCAAATCTGTTCCGTTAATTTTGGGTAAAGGGGTCGCAATCGCGCAAACGCCGTCACTGAATTCTTCTTCGTCAAAAAACAATCCCTGCTCTTTGCACTGTGCAATTTCAACCAACAGTTCTGAAACATCTGTCTTGGTTTGCGGCGTTAACGCTTCAAGCGGGGAGGGTAAAATATCACAGCGTGCATCTTCGCTCAGCAATGAAAGATGTGCTTTGCCGTTCGCGGTACCATGCAATGCATGTTGCATACCGACATATGAAATAATACGGATCGTCTCATTTGAGGCGATTTGCTCAATCACAATGACCTGTTTGTTTTTCAGCATTGTTAAATCAACATTATCGCCGATTTTTTCATGCAAGGTTTCCATAAACGGGCGCAGTAAGGAACGAATATCCAGATTGACCTTTGCCCCAAGGCGGGCAAGTTCCATGCCCAGATAGGCTCCTTGCTGACCGAAAACCTTAGTTACCAAACCTTCTGTATTTAACACACCCACCAAACGTTGCACGGTTGAACGGGGCAGGCCTGTTGCTTTTGCGATTTGGCCAAAGCTGGCGCCGGGCTTATCTGCAAGCACATTTAGGATTGCAACGGCGCGTGAAATTGTTTGCCCGTCCGTRGTGCGGCCTGTTGAGTTTGCCAACTGTGAATTCCTTTGAGCGATTAACACTTTACGATACACACAGGTGGTACTGCTTTGCGCGTGATTTGTAAATTAGGAAACGGGCAAAGGCGGGTAGGGGCGCGCGGCAAGTTCTTTGGCCTGTTGTTCCCCAATGCCCGTCATACACAACAGGCGCACCATGGCGTCTTCAATCACAGATGCGCTGATTTCTTTTCGCGTGATGGCAAGACTAAGCCCGACAATCGCATGACAGCTCATACGCCATGTCAGACTGGCATCGTCCACTTGAAACCGCCCCATATTTGTCGCGTTTTCAAGGTCACGGATTGCAAAAGGTCCCATCATGCGGAAAATAGCCTCCGAGATAACTTCGGAGCGGTTCAGCAATTGTTTCCATGTTGTATCACCCGTAGCGGCATTGATAACCGACCGCATACCAAAGGCATAAACCTGTTCAGGGTCATCAAATTCATTTGTGATCTTTTCAATTTTTAGCGCCAGATCATACATTAAGCGTTCTAGCACCGCGACCGCCAGATCATCCTTTGACTTGAAATAGCTATAAACGGTTCCTGCGCCCACATCGGCACGTTTTGCCACTTCAAGCATTGTGGCCGCATCAATGCCTTTTTCAGCCATGACCGCCCGACCCGCAAGGATAAGCGCTTCGCGGTTTTTTCTTTGACGCCGTGCGACCCGACCTTCTGTTTGGGTGATTGTCACTGTTCTCTACTTATATCTGCTTCGTTTCTGGCGTGAAGGTATGCAAGCTGGCCAGCCGCGTCAATAAATGAATGTTATTCATAATTGACGAACGTTCATTTATCAGCAATAAGGAAGCTGAAGATTCGGATCGCGCCGCATGTGTGATTTTTGGGGAGGAAAATATGACGAACTCAACTAACACACAGTATGATACTGATGTTGCCATTGTCGGGGCAGGTCCAGTTGGGATGCTTTTAGCCATTTTGTTAGGCCAGCAAGGTAAAAAAGTGACCCTCGTTGAACGCTGGCCAGAAGCCTATGATCGCCCCCGCGCGGTTACATACGACCATGAAATTGCGCGTATCCTCTCTATCCTTGGTATTGATTCCGAAACCGATCCTGCGTTTGAGAACCATGATGAGCTGTATTATTGGAAAGATACCAATAATGAAAACATTCAGATTGTTGACTGGCAAAGCATGTCGGCCTCTGGCTGGCGGGTGCGCTATTGGTTCAACCAACCCGAACTTGAACAGCGGTTCCGTACTTTAGTCGGCACATTGCCCTCAATCACATGCCTTAATGGTTGGGAAGGTGTTGAGCTGTCACAAGACGATGATGGTGTAACCCTTGGGCTAAAAGAAACCGAAACAGATGAAAATGGTGCGCGTCAAACGCTGCGAGCGAAATATGTTGTCGGATCTGATGGCGCGAATAGTTTTGTGCGCAACTCCTTGGGCATTAAGAACGTCGACAAAGGTTATTTCTTTGACTGGCTCATTCTAGATGTCATTCCAAACGGCACATATGAGATGTCGCCCGCGCAGTGGCAGTTGTGTGATCCAAAGCGTCCAACAACGATTGTACCGGGTGGGCCCGGGCGTCGTCGTTGGGAATATATGGTGCTACCAGACGAGAACCCTGACGAATTGGCCAAGCCTGAAAATGCATGGAAACTGTTAGAGCCGTGGAATGTAAGCCCTGAGAATGCCACTCTTGAACGCAGTGCGGTCTACCGTTTTCAAGCCAGCTGGGCGGAGACATGGCACAAAGGTCGCTGCATGATTGCAGGGGACGCCGCACATTTAATGCCGCCTTTTGCAGGTGAAGGCATGTGCGCGGGTTTGCGCGATGCATTGGCACTGAGTTGGCGCTTGAATGCCATGCTGGACGGCATATTCAGCGATGATGTTATCGCGAGTTATACATCTGAGCGGAAAGAGCACGCCAAGCATTATATTAACTTCAGTCAAGAATTGGGCAAAATTATTTGCATCACCGATCCAGATGAAGCCGCTGAACGCGACCGCACCATGAAGGCCGATCTGGCGGCACGGAACAATGAACCCGTGCCCACCGATTTATGCCACCTAGGCCCAGGCGTTTGGTGCGATGACACCCCTGCAGCAGGGGAGTTATCAACCCAAGGTGTTGTGACGGCAAACGGCAAAACCGATCGGTTTGACCAAGTCGTGGGGCGTGGCTGGTTTGTCATTGGGATGGACGTAGACCCTGCCGATGAGATGACCAAAGAACAACTGGCAACCTTGGCCGCAATTGGCGGGCGCACGATAAAGATTGGCGCGGTTGGCACCCAATGTGATGTCGAAGACACTGACGGCACCTATGCCAAATGGCTCGGCAGTATCAACGCTAAATACTTCGTACAACGGCCTGATTTCTATGTCGCGGCAAGTGCCAGCAACGCAGAGGGTTTACGCAAGCGCATTGATGACGTCTTTGTGCGCCTACATATAAACCAGTCCATGACTGCAAATTGAGGGTTCTAAAATGATGTCATCTTTTACATATTCGGTAAGTCCTGCACGAATTGTTTTTGGCGCAGGGAGTATTGCAAATGTTCGCGCAGAAATTATACGACTGGGCTGTCAACGGGCGTTGATACTCTCAACCCCRTTTCAAGCAACAGACGTGCAAARCCTAGCCGATGATCTGGGCGATTATGCGGCAGGGGTTTTCACTCAAGCCACCATGCATACCCCCGTTGATGTCACACAAAAAGCCATGCAGGCTTATGCTGCGGCAAAGGCCGATTGTATTGTGGCTTATGGTGGTGGTTCAACAATTGGGTTGGGCAAAGCGATTGCACACCGCAATGATGCGCCGCAAGTGGTGATCGCGACCACTTACGCAGGTTCAKAGGTCACGCCGATTTTAGGCCAGACCGAAAACGGCGTTAAAACAACCATTCGCGGCGCTGAAATTCTGCCYGAAGTGGTGATTTACGACCCTGCTTTGAGCGTGGGATTACCTGTCGCGATGAGCGTGACCAGCGGGCTGAACGCCATGGCACATGCCATCGAGGCGCTCTATGCCAAAGACCGCAACCCGATTTCTGACCTTATGGCCATTGAAGGTATTCGCGCGTTAAAAACAGCTTTGCCCACCATTGTGAAAGACCCAGAAAACCTGTCYGCACGCAGTGATGCACTTTATGGATCATGGCTGTGCGGGACAGTTCTTGGCGCGGTTGGCATGTCACTACATCATAARCTYTGCCACACCTTAGGCGGCAGTTATGACACGCCGCACGCGGAAACTCATGCAATATTATTGCCCCATACAGCGGCATATAATGCACAGGCCGCCCAAGAAGCTTTGAAACCTGCCGCCGATCTTTTTGGCGGGGATTTGGGGACAGGGCTATATGATTTTGCCGCCTCTTTGGGCGCACCGCTGGCGCTAAAAGATATTGGCCTGCCTGCTGATGCATTGGAAAAATTAGCGRATTTAGCCAGTAAAAACCCCTATTGGAACCCGCGTGAAGTCACACGCGACGCAATACTTAGCCTTTTAACACAAGCTTATGACGGCAAACGTCCAGCCAGTTTTGACAAGGAATAACCCTATGACAGATCGCAGTAAAATAGACTATTTCACCGAAGAAAATTCTGTAGAGGCCGTAAATGCACGGATGGGGTCAGACACTGATCCGCGTCTTGCCCAGATTATGGCCTCACTGGTCAAGCACCTGCATAGCTTTGCCAAAGATGTAGAATTAACTCAGACCGAATGGGATGTGGCAATAGATTTTATGACCAAGACGGGACAGATGTGTAATGAGCATCGCCAAGAATTTATCTTGCTCAGTGATACTTTGGGACTGTCGATGCTGGTCGATGCAATCAACAATCGCCGACCTACAGGAGCGACTGAAAATACCGTACTAGGCCCGTTTCATGTTGAAAATGCTCCCGAATACCCAATGGGGGCGACAATCACCTTGCAAGGCGGCAAAGAGAAATGTCGCTTTGTTGGCAATGTAACAGATACAGATGGTGCCCCGATTGAAGGCGCAAAAATTGATGTCTGGTCGGACAATGAAGAAGGGTTCTACGACGTCCAACAACCTGACATTCAACCAATGTACAATAATCGCGGTGTTTTTCACACAGGCACGGATGGGGCTTACGAATTCATTGGCATCAAGCCTGTGTCCTATCCAATTCCAGATGATGGCCCCGTTGGRAAAATGTTGGGTCACCTTGGGCGTCACCCCAACCGACCTGCGCATATGCACTTTATCGTCAGCGCCCCTGGTTATGACACCATCGTCACACACACATTTGTATCGGGCGACGCCTATCTGACATCGGACGCCGTGTTTGGTGTGAAAGRCACATTGGTTGCATCGTTTGAGCCACAAAAAGCAGAGGCCRCCAATTGGGTTTCTCAGTTTGATTTTGTGATGACCAAAGAYTGAAAAAGCTTCAAGCATCCGCATCAAATTAAGTTTGGATGCGGGCGCAAAGAGGGTGGCARATCGCTGGGGGATTGACAAATTTCYTAGYCMCCGCTATTCTAATACAGTGTAYCATTAAACGGTACGCTTTGGAGGAAGACCGAATACTCTAAAATAAGTTGTCGATCAGGGAGGATGACACAATGAACAATAGCTTTAAAATGAATCGTCGTAGGCTTTTACAAGGCGGCACAGCCGCACTCGCAACACCAATGATTTTGAAAGCCAGCCGCGCGTCAGCACAATCTGCAACATTTAAAATCGGCTATGTTTCACCCCAAACAGGGCCTTTGGCTGGTTTTGGCGAAGCAGATGATTTTATCATCAAAGGTGCGAAAGCCGCGTTTGCAGGTTTGGAAAACAACGGCAAACCCGTCAACGTTGAAATCATCGTTAAAGATGCGCAATCAAATTCAAACCGTGCGGCAGAAGTCACCGCAAGTTTAATTGAGCGTGACGGCGTAAACTTGGTTTTGGGCGCGGGCGGTGGTGCCGATATGACCAACCCTGTTGCAGACCAATGTGAATTAAACGAAGTTCCATGCCTGACAACAGTGGCACCTTGGCAGCCTTATTTCTTTGGTCGCAATGGCAACCCTGCAACTGGCTTTGATTATTCATACCACTTTTTCTGGGGTCTAGAAGATGTGATTGAAAACTTCATCAACCTTTGGGACGGCACAGGYGTTTCCAAAAACGTTGCGGGACTATTCCCGAATGATGCTGACGGAAACGCATGGGGCGACCCAGAACTTGGCTTCCCGAAACCATTAGCCGCCGCTGGTTATGATCTGGTTGATCCAGGCCGTTACCAAGTTATGAACAATGATTTTTCATCGCAAATTGCCGCCTATAAAGCTGCTGGATGTGAAATTGTTGCAGGCAATATGATCCCGCCAGATTTTGCAACATTTTGGGGTCAAGCAGCACAACAAGGGTTTAAGCCTAGAGTTGTGACTGTTGCTAAAGCCTTGTTGTTCCCCTCTGTGATTGAGTCACTTGGGGATCGTGGTGACGGGTTAACATCTGAAATTTGGTGGACACCAAACCATCCGTTTTCATCTAGCCTAACAGGTCAATCGGCAAAAGAATTGGCCGAAGGTTATACAGCCGAAACAGGCCGTACATGGACACAGCCGATTGGTTTTGCACATGCCTTGTTCGAATTGGCAGGCGATATTGTCAAACGTACAGATGCGCTAGACGACAATGAAGCGGTCCTTGCGGCATTGACGTCRACGGATCTGGACACGGTTGTRGGCCCTGTGAACTGGAARAATGGCCCTGTGAAAAACGTACATCGTACACCATTAGTTTCAGGTCAGTGGCGTGTTGAGGATGGCAAACCAAACCTCGTGATTACGGATAACAAAGCCTATCCTAAAATCCCTGTTGGTGGTGAAACCAAACTTATCGGCTAATAACCTAAATCCTAGATAAAGGGCAGGCGAGGGGAACCTTGCCTGCAATTATATATGTCTATTTTACAGCTTAATAATTTGCGCAAGCAATATGGTGCCCTTGTTGTGACCGATGATTTATCCTTTGACGTCAAGCAGGGCGAAATCTTGGGTATTCTGGGGCCAAATGGCGCGGGTAAAACAACGGTTTTCAACCTGATTACTGGCACCACAAAACCTGATTCTGGATCAATCATCTTTGATGGTCAGGACATATCATCTTTTGGCGCATCGGAACGCTGTCACAAAGGTATTTCACGATCCTTTCAAGTTCCCCATCCGTTTGTCGGCATGACGGTTTATGAAAATATTCTAGTCGGGGCAACTTTTGGCAAAGGTGAGGGTGATCCACAACAAAATGCAATGGATATTCTAAAGCTGACAGGAATGGCAAATCGGGCAAATATTCCCGCAGGGGCGTTGACCTTGCTAGAACGCAAACGGTTGGAACTTGCCCGTGCATTGGCAACCAACCCCAAGCTTTTACTCCTCGATGAGATTGCGGGCGGGCTGACCGATAGCGAATGTAAATCCTTGCTCGATGCCATCCGCGAAGTCCACGCAACGGGCGTGACAATCATCTGGATTGAACATGTCGTTCATGCACTTATGTCGGTTGCCCAACGTCTATTGGTGATTGATTTTGGCCGCAAAGTTATGGAAGGCGAACCAAAACCAGTCATGGACAGCCGCGAAGTACGGTCCATCTATATGGGGGAAGATGCTCTTGCCTAATTCTATTTTAAGTGTCTCAAATCTTGAAGTTTTCTACGGCCGCGCACAAGCATTGCACGGTGTTTCTTTTGAGCTGAACCCAGGCGAAATGTTATCGCTTATCGGGTCAAACGGAGCGGGTAAAAGCACATTACTGAAAACCATCGTCGGTTTAGAGAAAGCCTCTGTCGGTGATATCAAATGGCACGGTGCCAGCCTAAACGGAACACCTGCCAGCCAGATCATTGGCAAAGGCATCGCACTGGTTCCCGAAGGGCGGCGGTTATTTCGCTCGTTATCCGTTGAAGAAAACCTTGTTCTGGGTGGACAGGTAAAACGCAAAGGGCCGTGGGATTTAGCCGCAGTATACAACTTATTCCCCATCCTTAAAGAACGCCGCCATAATCCTGCAACCGCCTTATCAGGTGGCCAACAGCAAATGGTCGCCTTGGGCCGCGCCCTTATGTCGAACCCAGAACTGTTGTTACTTGATGAGTTAAGCCTTGGGTTGGCACCTGTTATTATCAAAGATATCTACGCGCTGCTACCTAAAATTATCGGCGAAGGCATGTCTGCAATCTTGGTCGAACAAGACGTCACCCGCGCACTGGCGGTGGCCGATCGGTTTATCTGCATGCAAGAGGGACGCATTTCCCTCGCTGGCAACCCCAAAGAATTCACACAAGAGCAAATCTCGCTCGCATATTTCGGGACTTAAACAATGGAATGGATCAATGTGATTGTGCAAGGTATCTTAATCGGTGGTTTGTATGCGCTTTTCGCCGCAGGGCTTTCGCTGATTTTTGGCGTTATGCGTCTGGTTAATATCGCCCATGGTGATCTAATTGTCGGCGCGGCCTATCTTGCCTTTGTGATTATTCAGGCAACAGGATTGCACCCTTTAGCAAGTCTTATTCTAGTTGTCCCCATTATGGCGGCCTTCGGTTTTGCCCTGCAATATACCATCTTGAATAAGGTCATTGGCGAAGATATTCTACCGCCGTTAATCGTGACATTCGGGTTGTCGATTATTTTGCAAAATGGCCTGTTACAAACCTTCACCGCTGACAGCCGCAAACTGAATGCAGGCGCATTAGAAATCAAAAGCATGCACATCACGCAGGGTCTTGATGTCGGATATTTACCCTTGTTGACCTTTGCATCCGCCGTTCTAATCATCGGCGCGCTACAGTTTGTTTTCTATAAAACCGCCCTCGGTCGGGCTTTTCGCGCGACATCCGATGACGGCGAAATTGCGCAAATTATGGGGTTAGATAACCGCAAAGTATTTGCATGGGCGATGGCGCTCTCCATGTCTGTTGTTGCAATTGCAGGCGTGTTTTTGGCAATCCGCGCGAACTTTGACCCCTTCATGGGACCTTCTCGTTTGATCTTTGGCTTTGAGGCCGTGATCATCGGCGGGCTTGGCAACATTTGGGGAACACTGGCAGGCGGCATTATCTTGGGTGTTGCCCAAGGTAYAGGCGCCCAGATTGACCCAGGCTGGCRACTTCTTGCAGGCCACGTCGCATTTTTGGTGATCCTTGCGGTTCGTCCAAATGGCTTATTTCCGAGGATTGACTAATGACTGCTCAAATCACCCGCTCAACCCGTTCCAGCAGRATTGCGATGCTTTTTGCCGCTGTTATTGTTGCGATCTTAATCTCYGCSCCKTGGTGGGCTAATTCCGCCGATATGCGCCTGATCACCGAGTTCATGTTCTATCTAGCGCTTGCCTCTATGTGGAATCTTTTGGCAGGATATGCGGGGCTAATCTCGGTTGGTCAGCACGCATATGTTGGTTTTGGCGGATATATTATGTTCTATTGCGCCCTRTTTTTAGGGGTTAGTCCTTTGTTAGCAATTCCGCTTGCAGGGATCGCAGGCGCGCTAATTTCAATTCCTGTGTCGTTTTTAGTATTCCGCCTTAAGGGGCCGTATTTTGCTATTGGTACATGGGTTGTCGCCGAGGTTTTCCGCCTTGGGTTTGCCCAATTCCAAGCCGTTGGTGGCGGCTCAGGGATTAGTATTCCAATCGGCATCATGAAGGCACTTGGCAGTAAAAGTGAGCGCGGAATGCTGATCTATTTTTCCGCACTTGTGCTTTGCCTTGGCGCCGTYGCCTTGGCCTATCTMCTGYTGCGTTCACGCGTAGGGTTGGCCTTGACTGCKATCCGCGATAGCGAGGTTGCATCTGCCAGTCTTGGGGTGCGCATTGATCGTGTAAAACTAGCGGTTTATGTTGCTGTTGCAGCCGTAACATCGATGATTGGTGCATTGATTTTTATCACAAAACTACGCATCAGCCCYGAGGCCGCATTCAACGTGAACGACTGGACTGTCTTTGTCATCTTTATCGTGGTTATTGGCGGTATCGGCACCATCGAAGGCCCCATAGTTGGCACACTACTATACTTCCTATTGCGTGAATTATTTGCCGATTTAGGCTCAATCTACCTGATGATCCTTGGCGCTATRGCCATCATCATCATGCTGGTATCACCAAAAGGAATTTGGGGTTTCGTGCAAAAGAAATTTGGTTGGTCGTTCTTCCCTGTCGGATACCGGGTATCAGACGAAGAATARCYCCRAWAKMASKMCTCMYGKGAATGGCANCGACTTGTATWATGCAGTYGTTGCCATTYTTGGTTRRAGCGCTCCCACCCTTGCTGTYTYGTSTGACAACCCGTAGGTATGYAGCAAAATTATGGTAGAAGAATGAGCGTTGTGAASWRRAYWRKKMSWRKYWRAWMMAKNNCAAAAKCATTTTGTGTTTTGCGCATTATCGGGCAACACCCTGGTAGTAGCCTTGGGGAAATAGCCAAGCACACAGGCTTTGCCCGCTCTACCGTCCAAGGCATCGTTGACGGGTTGCAGGCTGAAAATGTTGTCATGAAAAAAACGGGGCAACCTGGTGTTTATCTTGGTATCGAACTTGTACGGCTTGCGGCCAAGGTTGAAATAGATGTACGTGCGCTTTTTTTGCCCTTCATGGAAGGCTTGGCCTCCAAAGCAGGCCACAATGTAAATTTAACCATCTTTCGCGATGGCAAAGTAACCGTCATTGAGCAGATATCATCCAATGAAGGTATCCGCGCCATGTCGTTCATCGGCAAGTCGCAACCGCTGCATTGTTCGGCAACAGGTAAAGCCCATCTTTCCCTTTTTGAACCTGATAGAATTTTGGAAATCCTTGGGCATGATTTGAAACAATTTACCCCAAAAACTGAAACTGACCCGAAACGGCTTTTGAAGAAAATCCTCGAACATCAAATTTTTGGAATTTTCTTTGACAATGAAGAACTCAGCGAAGGTATTTGCGCCATAGCCACCATACTACCCTCAATGGGTTATGGCAGCATTGCGGTATCTGTTTCCATGCCAAGGCAAGATTTTGTTAAATATAAACAAGATATTGCTGAAAATTTACTTGCGGTAAAAGCTGCGGCTGAACGGCAGTTCAAAACAACTTAATCCTATTATTATACGTTAATTTTAAGAACGGTTTTGATCGTTAATTTTGTGTGCCTATTCGTTGACATAGTATTTTGTACGGTATATACGTACACTGTACGAAATAACCGTACAATGGGGGATGTATGCAAAAGACATTAAAAATCACCATGCTGGGAACAGGAACACCTGTTCCAAACGCCTACGCCTTTGGAACAGCGACACTGGTTGAAGCAGGGGACAATTGTGTTTTGCTTGATTGCGGACGTGGCACTGTCATTCGCATGGGACAGATGGGAATTCCGATCGGGAAAATCGATGCTGTGATTTTATCGCATTATCATTCCGACCATTACTCGGGCCTGTTTGACTTACAAATGACGGGTGCAATTCCACAACATTGGGCAGGTCGGACAGGTCCGCTAGATGTATATGGGCCTGTCGGTCTGGAAGATATCACCAATGGCGCATGGCAAGCCGCGACCCCTGATCGCAGCATTCGTGTCGCCGATACAGAGATAGATCCAGAAACCATGCGGCTCGCTCCACATGTCTATCAAGAGGGCGTTGTTTATGACAAAGGTGGCCTA
>NVSA01000049.1 GCA_002401045.1 Paracoccaceae bacterium | reverse complement strand
GCCCTTACGCGCGGTCTGGCACGTCAAAGTGGCGAAGATCGCTTTGAAGATATGGGGCTGGAATTTCAACAAAAACTACGCGCAGGTTTCCTTGATCTGGCCAAAACCTACACCGACCGTTGTGTCGTTGTGGATGGTACAGGCTCTGTCTGCGACGTCGCCCAGCGGGTTAAATCCGCCTATGACGGACACCCCAGATGACCGATGATGCCCTGCCCCAATCCGACTGTATCGACGGGGTTGCCCACCCGCGCGAAGCCGAACAAGTCTATGGCCAATCCGATGCTCAGGCCACGTTTCTAAAAGCTTACAACTCTGACCGCCTCCATCACGCATGGATGGTCACAGGACCACGCGGAATTGGCAAGGCGACCTTGGTGTGGAAACTGGCCACGTTTTTATTATCTCAAGACGCCCAAGACGGCGCTTTGTTTGGTGCAAATGACGACGCTGCCACATCGCTTGATGTCGCCCCCGATCACCCAATAAAACGCCGCATTGCCGCCTTGAGTGAGCCGCGGCTTTATCTGTGCCGCCGTGCCTGGGATGACAAAGCAAAACGTCTAAAGCGGGATATTACCGTGGCGGAAACCCGTGCGCTAAAATCATTTTTCAGCCTTTCTGCCGCCGATGGTGGCTGGCGCGTGGCAATCGTTGACAGCATTGACGAAATGAACAGTTCTGCCGCCAATGCATTGTTGAAAATACTCGAAGAACCGCCTGAAAAAACAATCTTTWTTCTGGTTAGCCACCAACCTGCCCGCCTGTTGCCCACCATCCGATCCAGATGTCGTGCCTTGCGCTGCAAAACGCTTAGCCCTGCTGATTTGACCCAAATCCTACAGACCAGCGACATGGACGCAGCGACAAATCCTGAAGCTTTGGCGCAATTGGCAGATGGATCAGCGGGTGAAGCCATTCGGATCATGTCCGAGGACGGGTTGAGGCGTTATGCACAGCTGACAACATTGATTGCAGGYGCACCCGATATGGACCGTGTCAGCGCTTTRAGCCTTGCMAATGAYTGCATTGGGGCGGCGAAAGCGGCGCGGTATGATCTGACATTGACCCTACTAGAGCGGCTATTATATCGCCTTGCCCGCTTTGCCGCATTACAGCCCGATAATTTTCAAGCGGCCGCGTCGAATGAGGCAGGCATGATGACCAAACTTGGCGGCAATCCCCAAGATGCCCGTAAATGGGCAGATTTATCGGCACAGCTTAACGCACGAATTTCACATGCGCGTGCAGTAAATCTTGACCCTTCTGGTGTCATCCTAGATATGTTGCTTAAAATCAATGAAACCGCGCGGGGCTAAGCCCTGAAAAACAGGCCTTACCATGTCCCAACCAGCCCAAATCGTTGACAGCCACTGCCACTTGGATTCTCCTGATTTTGACGGCGAATTAGACGCTATAATCGCGCGCGCCCAAGATGCAGGCGTCGCCCGTATGGTCACTATTTGCACCAAATTACGCACAGAACCCGCCGTGCGTGCCATCGCAGAAAAATACGACCCTGTATTTTTCGCCGCAGGCACCCACCCGATGAGCGCCGCCGATGAACCGTTAGCAAGCGTCGATGAATTGATTGAGATCACCAAACACCCCAAAATGGTCGGTATTGGTGAAACGGGTCTAGACTATCACTACACCGCGCAAAGCGCTGATATACAAAAGAAATCCTTACGTATTCATATCACAGCCGCGCGCGAGGCAGGCCTACCCTTGATTGTTCATGCCCGCGCCGCCGACGACGATATGGCACGTATATTAGCCGAAGAATATCAAAATGGTGCCTATGAATGCGTGATGCATTGCTTTTCATCTAGCCCAGAGCTGGGCAAGGCCGCGCTTGATCTAGGGTTTTATTTATCCATGTCTGGCATTGCGACTTTCAAAAAATCCCAAGAGTTGCGCGACATTTTTGCCAGCGCGCCCGTTGAGCGTATTCTGGTTGAAACAGACAGTCCCTATCTTGCGCCGATGCCACACCGCGGCAAGCGTAATGAACCTGCCTATTCGGCCCATACCGCCGCGATAGGCGCAGACGTTTTTGGCATGGATTATGCTGATTTTGCCCGTCAAACCACGCAGAATTTTGACCGCCTGTTTGCCAAAGCCGCCCAGTGGTCTGCCGCATGACAGATGTCTTAAAATTCACCATTCTAGGCTGTGGGTCATCAGGCGGCGTGCCGCGTTTGGGCAATATGTGGGGCGAATGCGACCCGAAAAACCCGAAAAACCGCCGTCAAAGATGCTCATTACTGGTCGAGCGGATCACAGATGCGGGGCGCACAACCGTTTTAATCGACAGCTCGCCCGATATGCGCGCCCAATTGTTGGACGCTCAAGTGATGCATATGGACGCCGTTGTCTACACCCACGAGCATGCCGATCATACCAGTGGCTTGGATGATCTGCGCCAATTCGTTTTGCACCAACGCGCCCAAATGCCCGTTTATGCAGATGCGCGAACGCAAAAAGCGTTGCTGGATCGGTTCAACTACGCCTTTATCCAGCCAGAGGGCAGTTTTTATTCTGCGATTTTGCAACTCAATGCCCTAGAGTCCATCACCACAATCAACGGCGCTGGCGGGCCTATTAGCTTTGAAGCGCTCAACGTTGCCCATGGCAATATCATGGCCAATGGGTTTCGCATAAATGATCTGGTCTATATGCCCGATGTATCTGATATCCCTGACGAAATCTGGCCGCGCCTGACAGGTTTAAGCCATTTTATTATCGACGCTTTGCAACGCAAACCGCATAAAACCCATGCACATCTGGACAAAACATTGGACTGGATCGAGCGCATCAAACCAACACAGGCCGTGATTACCAACATGCATATTGATCTCGATTACGATTATGTCGCGAACAATAGTCCCGACCATGTCAAACCTGCCTTTGACGGCCTCACAATAGAAATCCCCGCATCATGATTGAAAACCTCCTTGTTGTCCTGCCCGTTTTTGTGCTGATCGCGGCGGGATATGCCATGCGTAAGCTCAACAAAATCGATGATGCAACAGCCGATAATTTGATGGATTTTGCGCAAAAATACGGCATACCGTGCTTATTATTTCTTGCCACATCACGGGTTGATCTGTCCAACAGCTTTCAACCAGGCCTGTTTATCAGCTTCTATGCAGGCAATACATTTGCCTTCGTTGTTGGTGGCATTCTAGCCTGGAAAATTTTCAAACGCTCGCCTGGAAATGCCGTGGCCGTAGGGTTTTCTGGCATGTTCTCCAACGCAGTTCTCTTGGGCGTTCCAATCATTGAACGCGCTTATGGCCCCGCCGCACTCGAGGGCGTTTTTGCCTTAGTATCCATCCACGCGCCCTATTGTTATTTGGTCGGCATTTCCAGCATGGAATTTGCACGTGCAGGGGGAAAACCCCTTGGCGAAACCATCAAACAAATTTTAAAGGCCATATTTTCCAGTAGCTTAACCATCGGTATCTTGCTTGGAATAAGTGTAAATATTAGCGGCATCACCCTACCCGCCTTTATCATAACACCTGTTGAAATGATGAAATCCGCCGCCATACCGCTGGCGCTATTTTCACTGGGGGCAATTTTAGTGCGCTATAAATTAGCAGAGCGCACGGCTGAAACGGTGATGATTTTATTCCTCAAACTGGTCATGCATCCGCTTATTGCTTATGTTCTTGCGGTATATGTGCTTGATTTATCACAAAACTTCACACGCGCCGCCGTCATGACCGCCGCGATGGCACCAGGTATAAACGTCTATGTCTTTGCCTCCATGTACGACCGTGCCAAAGGCACGGCAGCCAATGCCGTGCTTCTTGGTACACTTGCATCCATTGTATCGGTCAGTATCTGGTTGCAAATTTTAGGTACCTAGCCGCATTTAGCTACGCTTTATGGTTCTGTACGGATCAGGCGGATATCGTCGATCCCTAAGCCTGCTTTACACGCCACTGAGGTCACAATTTTACCGTTYAGAAACACATCAACCGTTTGCTTGTCSTCATTATCTTCAAAGGTAATAACAGGTTCGACTTCTGTCCCTGTGATCGGGTTCACGGCAACCATATAGTCAATTTCCAAACAATCCTCGGCAGGATCAAAACCAATCAGCAAAGGCGGCACATARGGCGTACTATCTTCCARCTCRTCACAGCTTAGCGTGTCTTGAAAATCAGCACTTGGCCCCATTTCACCTTGTTGTTCCCATTTTGACAAAATATTTTTAGTCACCTTGTCAGACATATAGACAGGTGAGGTTTCAGCTTGATCGCGACCCGTTTGCATTTCAGCGGATCCGTCCACAATGCTGTCGTTCAACAACTCTAGGGTAAAGTCGTGATCAAATTCTTCKTTTTGGAAAAGCGCCTTTYTTGCCGCRCTWAATTTTACMGCCCAGTCACCCAAACGATCGGATGAATACGCAAYCTTTGATAGATTACCAATCATAATAAACTCCTTACTCACTAAACACATCCCAACGGTGGGATAATCAAAACCTAGRCTTCAAATGGGGCAACAGTTTGCGCAAATATTGGTTTTTTGCGTTCTTATTTCAGTCATTTAACCGCTCAAAGAAAAAGGGCTCGCCCCTTAAGGCAAGCCCTCTTAMGATCTAAAGTCGGTTTCATACAAGCCATTTATCGACCGTACTGATCAACCAAGAAAAGCGTAGAGCAGTGTAAAGCTAATAAAGCCAACGACCAAACCCAACAAAATTCCCAATGTAAAAACAGAAGCGATAACCATACAATACTCTCTTACTAACTACTTGTTTACGCGCTGTGATCAGCATCCTCTTTAGACGCTTAAACTTTGACACAAATAAGGACGACTCTGGTCAGCTTTACGGCCAACAGACMAAAATCCATATAAAACCTAAAAATGAGCCTTAATTTTTAGCGTGTTCTGGCCCTRAAACTGTCTAAATTAGCAAAACCTAACCTTTAGTATAGGTTTRAAAAATGCGCTGTTCAGAATCACGAATCTACAGAAGAATCGGCTTTATTGCCCCAAAGTCGTAACCCACAGCACCAGCGCRTCTTCTTGGCTGGTCGAGACCAGATTATGCCCCATTGCGGCGTCATAATAGGCACTATCGCCACGGCGTAGCTCTACCGCTTCATAAAACTCGGTGTAGAACATCACCACGCCAGACAGCACATAGAGGAATTCTTCACCGTCATGGCGGATCCAGCCGCCAAATTCGTCAAAGTCCCGCGCCCGAATACGCGCACGGTAGGGCAACATGGCTTTTGACTTCAATTCTGGTGCCAGCATTTCATGCTCATAGGTCGGGGTGATATGCTCACGCCCTGCCCCTTGTTTGGTCACAGACAGTCGCGCCATGACCTGATCCGATGTCGGCGGCGTAAACAATTGCGGCACTGAAATGCCCAGCCCTTCGGCCAGTTTCTTAACCGCATCAAATGTCGGCGACATCTGGTCATTTTCGATCTTTGACAGGGTCGAGCGTGCCAGGCCCGCCTCTTTGGCAGCCTGTTCCAGCGTCCAGTTTTTATCTTTGCGCAACTGACGCACACGTTCGCCTAAATTCAGCTCACGCGCGACAGAATTAGCCCCGTCTGCACGGGCGATTTTGATCAGACTTGGTTCATTGGCATTGCTCATACCCCGCTTCTATCCTAGATCAGGGGATAAGCGCAATTGCAGGATGTTCGCGATGACCAAACTAGACATTATCTCTGATCCTATTTGTCCGTGGTGCTTTATCGGCAAAACACGGCTTGATCGTGCATTGGAATCCAACCCAAACCACGATTTCATCATTGAATGGCACCCCTACCAGTTAAACCCGTCGATGGAACCGCAAGGCATGGATCGCCGCGAATATCTTGAAGCCAAGTTTGGCGGCCAAGAAGCAACCGTTAAAACCTATGCAAAAATCGACCAAGCCGCCCGCGATGCAGGTCTTGAGCTGAATTTAGCGGGCATCAAACGCACGCCAAATACAATCAACGCGCACCGCTTGATCCATTGGGCAGGTATTGAAGGCAAACAAAATGCCGTGGTCGATCGCCTGTTCAAAGCCTATTTTATGGAAGGCCGCGATATATCCGAAATCTCAACACTGGTACGTATCGCTGCCGCCGCAGGAATGGATGCTGAGGCCACACGCCACTTGCTGGAAGGCGATACAGACGTTGAAGAAATGCGCGCACGCGATAAGAAATCACGCCAAGCAGGCGTGCAAGGCGTGCCCTGTTTTATCATTGAAAACCATTATGTCATCAACGGTGCCCAAACCACGCAGATGTGGGATAGCGTGATCAAAGAGATCACCGACAAACAAAAAGAGACTTAAATTATGGGCAAGAAACTACCCCTTTGGGAATTCACCATTCTCGTTGCCGTCCTGTTTTCAATGATCGGCCTTGCAACCGATGCAATGTTGCCCAGCTTGGCGCAAATCGGCAAAAGCTTAGATGTGACCGACAGCAATAAGCCGCAGTTAATCATCACCGTCTTTTTACTGGGCACGGGGCTGGGGCAACTTGTTATGGGGCCGCTGTCCGATGCCTTTGGCCGCAAACCAATCGTCTCATTAGGTTTGGTTATCTTCATTATTTCCAGCCTATATGCCGCCAATTGCACCAGTTTTCAAAGCTTGCTCATCGCGCGCTTTATCCAAGGTCTCGGACTATCGGCCCCGCGAACGGCCATCACTGCAATGGTGCGTGATCTGTATGTCGGGCGCATGATGGCGCGGGTTGTATCCCTTGCCATGATGGTTTTCGCACTGGTGCCTGCCATCGCGCCCTTACTGGGTCAATGGATTGCAGAGACCTATGGCTGGCCTGCAATTTTTATCTTTTTAGGACTGATCTCACTGGTGCCTTTAGTATGGATGGTGTTTAGGCAAGCTGAAACCCTGCCCAAAGAAAAGCGTCGCCCGTTCAGCCTCGCCGCAATATACAGCGCGTTCAAACAGGCCATGACCAACCGTCGCGTGATCATCTCAACCATCGGTCTGTCCTTTGGATATGCCTGCCTGTTTGCCTACCTAAGCGCCGCACAACAAATCTTTGTCGTATGGCTGGACACAGGGCATGATTTCCCAAAATACTTCGCCATCATCGCACTTGTCGCGGGGGCCGCCAGCCTGCTCAATGCCCTGCTGGTCGTGCGCATCGGTATGTGGATGTTGATTTCCATCAGCTTTGGCGGCTTGGCCGTGGTGTCTTTAATCATAGGCGCAGGCCTGCAGTTTGGGCTGATCACAGGTTCAGGCGTTCTGATCGCCGTCATGGTCTGGTCCATTTTGCTATTTGTCGGCATAACCTTTTGCTTTGCCAACCTCAACGCCATGGCACTTGAACCGATGGGACATATCGCAGGCACAATCGCCGCCATCGTGGGCGCGATTTCAACCAACCTCGCCATCCTCATGGCAATCCCGCTTGCAGGGTTGTTCGACGGCACAGGCATCACATTGATCCTCGCTACAGGCGGACTTTGCGCCGTGGCATTCTTGGTCAATTTGACCAACCCGCGTAAGGTTTAAGCACCCGATTATTTGGTGGTAGGTTTGGCCATCTTGGCCAGATCGCGCACAATAATAAACGCGCCTTTGACCTTCGTGTTATCATCCATCCAGTCGCGGCGCACCACGATTTTATTGTCCTTAACCTTGGCAGTGCCGCGTTGATCATTCAAGAACTCGACCAGCCCCAGCGGGTTGGCGAACTTGTTATTACGGAATTGCAACACCACGCCTTTAGGGCCGCCATCCATTTTGGCCACGCCCGCACGGCGACACATCGCCTTGATCCGCACAATGCGCAACAGCATGTTGACCTCGGACGGCAGTTTGCCAAAACGGTCAATCAATTCAGCGGCAAAGCCTTCCAGTTCAACCTTCGTCGTCAGGTTAGATAAGCGACGGTACAACCCCAAACGCACGTCCAAATCGGCGACATAATCCGCAGGGATCAGCACAGGCACGCCCAGATTAATCTGTGGCGACCAGTTGCCACCGCCATCGGACAGGCCTTCCAGCCCACCTGACTTCATCTTGGCAATCGCCTCTTCCAGCATCTCTTGGTACAGCGCAAAGCCAACCTCGCGGATCTGGCCTGATTGCTCATCCCCTAGCAGGTTCCCCGCTCCGCGAATGTCCAAATCTTGACTGGCCAGCATAAAGCCCGCGCCCAAACTATCCAGCGACCCCAACACCCGCAAACGCTTTTCAGCCTTCGGCGTTAAACGTTGGCGCGGCTTGGTTGTCAAATAAGCATAGGCACGGATTTTTGAGCGCCCGACCCGTCCACGAATTTGGTAGAGTTGCGCCAATCCAAACATATCAGCACGGTGTACAATCATCGTGTTCGCCGTCGGGATATCCAACCCGCTTTCCACAATCGTGGTGGCCAACAGCACATCATATTTACCGTCATAAAACGCGTTCATACGGTCGTCCAACTCACCCGCTGGCATCTGACCGTTGGCGATAACATAGCTGAGTTCAGGTAATTGATCCTTCAGGAATTGCTCAATTTCAGGCAAATCCTTGATCCGTGGCACAACATAAAAACTCTGCCCGCCACGGTAATGTTCGCGCAACAAGGCCTCACGAACGGTGACCGCATCAAACTCGCTGACATAAGTACGGATCGCCAAACGGTCCACAGGCGGCGTGCCGATGATCGACAATTCACGCACCCCTGATAGCGACATCTGCAAGGTGCGCGGTATCGGCGTGGCGGTCAGTGTCAGGATATGAATATCCGTGCGTAATTCTTTTAACTGCTCTTTATGATTGACGCCAAAGTGTTGTTCTTCATCGACAATCAACAGACCTAAGTTGCTGAATTTTAAGTTTTTTGCCAACAAAGCATGGGTGCCGACAACGATCTCAACCGACCCGTCTGCCAAGGCTTGCTTGGTTAATGTCGCCTCTTTTGCCGACACAAAACGCGACAACTGACGTATCCGAATACCCGTGCCGCGAAACCGTTCCTCGAATGATTTAGCGTGCTGACGAGCCAACAAAGTCGTCGGCGCGATCACCGCCACCTGCGTCCCTGCACTCGCCGCCACAAAAGCCGCCCGCAAAGCGACCTCGGTCTTACCAAAGCCCACATCACCACAAATCAGACGATCCATCGGACGCCCTGAGGCCATATCTTGCAGTACATCGTTAATGGCATGTAACTGGTCGTCAGTTTCAGTGTAGGGGAAGCGCGCACAAAAACTGTCCCATGCATCCAAGGGCGGTTCCATCACCTCGCCTTTGCGCAGCATCCGTTCCGCCGCAATCCGAATAAGCTTATCCGCCATCTCGCGAATACGTTCTTTCAGTTTGGCCTTTTTCGCCTGCCAAGCCCCACCGCCCAGACGGTCTAACTGACCCTCGTCATGGCCATAACGGCTGAGCAAGTCGATGTTCTCAACAGGGATATACAACCGATCATTGTTGGCATATTCCAGCTGAATACAATCATGCGGTGCCCCCGCCGCCGTGACTGTTTCCAGCCCCTTATAGCGCCCCACGCCGTGGTCGATATGCACCACCAAATCGCCAGGTGTCAAACTGGTGGCCTCAGTTAAGAAATTCTCAGCCTTGCGACGGCGTTTGGTACTGCGGATCAACCGATCCCCCAGCACATCTTGTTCGGAAATCACACAAAGATCAGCGGTCTCAAACCCCGCCTCAAGCGGCCAAACGGCCAAGGACAGACCGCCCTTAGCAACGCTAGCATCGTTCCAAGACGTAATATTCTGAGCGCCCGTAGTGTCATTGTCTTCCAACAACCCTTGCAGACGTTCCCGCGCCCCTGCGGAAAAAGACGCGATAATCACATGGCCAGATTTACGCTTTTGCGCAATATGTGTCGCCAATGCGCCAAACAGGCTGACCTCTTCTTGTTGCCGTTCAGGGGCAAAATTCCGCCCCAAACGCCCGCCCGCATCAATCACATTAGGGCCTGATCCTTGCGGGAGAACCAACAATTGGCGACAGTTAAAATCAGCAATCGCCTGCGCAAAATGTGCCTCATCAAGATAGAACAATTCAGGCGGACAGGGTTTATAAACACTGTCCAGTCGCGACTTATGCGCCAGCGCTTGAGTGCGCGCGCCGTATTGATCCGTAACCGCGTCCCAGCGTGCGGATCGYGCTTGCTCKAACCGTTCATCCATRAACAARGTCGCCCCTGMAATATAGTCAAACAGCGTCTCTAAAGTTGCATGAAAATACGGCGTCCAATGCTCCACACCTTGGTATTTACGCCCAGCAGATACGCTTTCATATAGCGGATCATCGGTGCCAGCCGCGCCAAATTCARTGCGRTAATTYTGMCGAAAMCGCTGAATTGAGGCCTCRTCCAAGATCACTTCGGACACAGGTGCCAACTCTATACGGTCCAGCTTTTCGACCGTGCGTTGGCTCTCTGGATCAAAGCGCCGCGCGCCGTCCAGAACATCACCAAACAGATCAAGGCGTACAGGGCCGCTGTCGCCTGGGGGAAACACATCAATCAAGCCGCCGCGAATGGCGTAATCACCCGGCTCCATCACTGTGGGGGCTTGGGTGAAACCCATGCGGGTAAAATAAGCCCGCAACGCGGCCTCATCAATTTGGCGCCCGACTGTGGCGGTAAATGCAGATTGCTTAATCACCGCACGGCTCGGCACCCGTTGGGTCACCGCGCTGACSGAKGTYAGTAATATATAAGGYCGATCAAAACCGCTGGCCAACAGTGCCAACATCGCCATGCGACTGGCGGAAATTTCGGCATTGGGTGACACCCGATCATAGGGCARACAATCCCACGCAGGAAAGATGAATACAGGAATATCAGGCGCAAAGAACGCCAACGCCTTTTGGGTGTCTGCCATGCGCGCATCATCGCGGGCAATATGCACCACGGGCGCTTTGGTCTTTTGCAAATGTTCAACCAATAGTCGCGCGTCAAACCCTTCGGGTGCGCCGCTGACTTTGATGATATTTTCTGTGTAACCCTGCTGTGTCATATAGGCGGATTATCTTAGCCGCTTGGCTATTTCAACCGCTTAAAAATCTTGCAAATAGGGACGAATTTCCAAGTAGAGCTTCCACGCCATACTCAGTAGAATAAACAACAGCCCCAAAAAGAATTTAAACCGACGGTTTTTCTTATAAACACGGCAAAAACCGTCCCAATCCAGTGGTTTTTGATGCATTTTAAAAACAATGCGCAATCCGAGCCCGCCAATGATCGCCATCGGCAGCGCGAAAAAGAACACGGCCTGCAACATCAAGATATCATTCAAAAAACCCATCGTTGTAATCGCCGTCAAAACGAAACACACCAGCAATACGAAAAACGTGCCAAACCGCTGGAAATCAGTCACAGCATTACGCACATGTATGTCGACCAAACTGAGCACATCGGTTTTTGCCTGCGCGTTCCCATTCAAGGCTTCGCGCATAATTTCATGGGACACTCCAAAGGTCCAATGACAGGCGCGCACCCAGATCAAGGCCACAAACAGCCAATACCACGGGCTTTCAAACCCGTTCTCGGTCATAATTTTTGCATACATACCGCCGACCTTCTGCCCATTGCCTAATTGCTTCCTTCTATAAGGTAATCTAATCGATTCCAATCGCCTATAGTGCCTTTTGACTTGAAATTGCGGCAAATTTAGGCAATGCACAAAGCAGTTAAACTGGATGATAAAATGACACGTACCCCTGCCCCCTTTCCTGCAAACCGTCCCCGCCGTCTACGCCGCACCGACTGGATGCGCGATATGGTGCGTGAAAACACCCTGTGCGCTGCTGATCTTATCTGGCCGATTTTCATCCAAGACGGCACGGATACGGCCACGCCTGTGCCTTCGATGCCAGGGGTTGAGCGTTTGACGATTGATCGCGTAATCATTGCGGCGAATGAGGCGGCAAACTTGGGCATTCCGATGATCGCGCTGTTCCCCAACACGCCTGAGCATCTGAAAACTATGGAGTGCGAAGAGGCTTATAACCCTGACAATCTGGTCAACCGCGCCACCCGCGCGATTAAGGCCGCCGTGCCTGATATTGGTATCATGCTCGACGTGGCCCTTGATCCGTATAACGCCAGCGGCCAAGACGGCATCACCCGTGAAGGTGAGGTTCTGAACGACGAAACACTGATGGTACTTGAACGCGAAGCCCTGTCTCATGCTGAAGCTGGTGCAGATGTTCTAGGCCCTTCTGACATGATGGACGGACGTATCGGCATCATTCGGCGCGCGCTTGAGCAAAACGACTTTTCCCATGTTGCCATCATAAGCTACGCCGCCAAATTCGCCTCTGCCTTTTACGGGCCGTTTCGCGACGCGGTTGGTGCTGCCAATGTGTTGATGGGTGACAAAGCCACCTACCAAATTGACCCCGCCAATTCCAATGAGGGTCTGCGCATGATTGCCCGTGATCTGGATGAGGGTGCCGATATGATCATGGTCAAACCAGGCATGCCCTATTTAGACGTGTGCCAACGTGCCAGCGACGCTTTTGATGTACCGATATTCGCCTACCAAGTCAGCGGAGAATACGCGATGATTGAGGCCGCCAGCGCAAACGGCTGGATTGACCGCGATAAAATCATCATGGAAAGCTTGATGGCCTTTAAACGTGCTGGCTGTACAGGGATATTGACCTATCACGCTTTTGAGGTGGCCAAAAAGCTGGCCGAACCGCTGTAAAATCCAAATACATCCTTCAAACACTGGCAAATTTGCGCCT
>NVSA01000048.1 GCA_002401045.1 Paracoccaceae bacterium | reverse complement strand
TTTACCCCGATGAGCGGTTTTTGCGCACCAATTGCCAAGCCTTTGGCACACATCACGCCGCTGATAACCCCGCCAATCAAGCCTGGCCCTGCGGTGACGGCGATGGCGTCTACATCCTCTAATACCATATTTGCCTCACGTAATGCGGCCTCGACACAGTGGTCTAGACGCTCGGCATGGGCGCGGGCGGCAATTTCTGGCACCACGCCGCCAAAATCGGCGTGCAAATCGAATTGATCAAAGACCACGGATGATATTACATCTACCGCACCACCCGCATCGCGGCGCACAATTGCGGCGGCGGTATCGTCACAGCTGCTTTCCAGCCCTAAAATTATCCGTGTTTGTGTCATTGCCAATACTTGTGTTTAGTGGTCATCTGACACGCAGTTATCACCTGCAACATATCCAAGCAATGCTTCCAAACATATGAACGATCGTGCCAAAACATTAGTTATGATACGCGCCTTGGATCAGGCGCAGGATTTTGTGCGCGAACTGGACTTGGATGTGCCCGTTCATTTTGCACCGATGGTTGAGATCGCTGTTTCAAAAGTCCCACTGGATTTAAGTGAAACACCGATTGTTTTACTAACCTCAACCAATGCGGTGCGGGTTTTGTTGGATGTGCCTGATCTTGAACACTGCAAGGCATTTTGTGTGGGCAGCCAAACAGCATTAGCGGCGCAGGCGGCTGGGCTCGTGGTTTTGCAAGAATTTGGGACGGCGCGGCAATTGTTAGATTATCTGCGTCAGAATCATGATCTTGCGCAGGCTTTAATATATCCGCGTGGGGCGCAAGTTTCACTGGATATAGGCCAAGAATTGCGCACAAGCGGRTATAAAATTGAGGATCCTGTTGTYTATCGCCAAAACCCGATACCGCTGAGCGARGATGCRAAAGASYTTATGGGGCAGGGACCCGTCGTGGTGCCTGTTTTGTCAGAAAATATTGCTATTCGGCTGTCCAAAGCATTGCAGGGGACGAAAATATACGATCTTACGCTGGTGCCGTTGAGTGATACTATTCAGCATCGGTTGATCCRAATTCCAAATTCACAGGCGAWTGTACCTGAAAAACCAACCCGCGCGGCGCTATGTGAAACGTTGCGGTCTGTTTTTGAGTAAATAAAAACAACTATGACTTTAAGAACCAACTGCGACGTCATATATTTAAAGATAATAGATATAAAGGGTACCCCGTGGCTGATAAAACTGACGACCAAAATAGTGAAGCTGAAGAAACAATCGAACTTGTCGATGAGGCGTTGGATGACGCTGTTGATGAGATTGAGGACGACGAGGCAGAAGAAGAGATTGAAGAGGGCGCTTCGTTTTCATCGCGTGTCCTAAAAGGTCTGGCCTTGTTGGTTGCGGGCGCGGCTGTAGCGCTTTGGGGTGCGCCTAAACTTGCCCCGATATTACCAGCAGGCCTAGCGCCTGTTGCCGCGTTTTTAGCACCGCAATCTGGCGTTAGTGAGCTGCAAGTGCAATTAGAGGATCGTATTGCGCAATTAGAGACCAAGGTCGCATCAAATAACCCAATGGCTGAAATCGACCCTAAGCTGTCGACATTGGCGCAGGCTGATGCAGATTTGAAGGCTCAGCTTGAAAAAACAACGCGTGATATATCTGCGTTGGGATCTGAAATCAGTAACCTTAAATCGGAACTGGTAAGTATGAGCGCGAAACAGTTGGTTGGCGCACAAGATGGTTCTACGTCGGCAGCGTCGCTAAAAGCATTAGACGCGAAGCTTGTTGAGATTAATGCGGCGCAATCTGCGTTGGGTCTTGCACAAGAAACGGCGCTGGGGGCTAAAGTTGATGCGGGTCGGCAATTGGGTTTGTCGCAAGCAAATGTGGCCCTGCAAAATATCGGGACAGCGCTACAAAATGGACTGCCTTTTACAGATAAGCTGGCCGCAGTTGAAAATGTTGCCGAATTGCAAATTCCTGATGCCTTGCGTGGGGTTGCTCAGACGGGCGTTGCATCTGCGGCAACATTGAAATCTGATTTACCAGCGCTTGCCCGTAGTGCGTTACGCGAAGTTGCGGCAACTGCGACGGCTAACAGCGTTGTGGGAAAATTCACATCATTTTTGAAAACCCAAGTGGGGACGCGGTCATTAGAGCCACAAACAGGTGATAGTGCGGATGCGGTTTTGTCGCGTATTGAGGCGGCTTTGGAGGCAAATAAATTGTCTGATGTCTTATTTGAGACGGCAAAATTACCCAAGGCCGCGAAAACTATTTTTGCGGATTGGACTGGGGCGGTTGCTAAGCGCGCCTCGGCAGTATCGGCGGTTGCGCAATTACAAAGCCAGTTGGCGACAATATTAAATGGGTCGGAGCAGTAACATGATTGGATCTTTAGTCCGCATCATTCTTTTTATCTGTGCCATTGCATTGATTACATTTGGCGTCACATTCTTGATGGAAACAGGCGGCGAAGTGCGCTTAACGCTGGGGGGCAAAGAATATAGCTTTAGCCCGCTTATGGCCGTTATTGGCGTGGTTCTGTTGTTTATAGCCGTGTGGATTATAACGGCTGTTTTTAAATTATTGGTCGCTGTATTTCGGTTTTTTAACGGCGATGAAACAGCAATTTCCCGGTACTTTAATCGCAACCGTGAAAAGCGCGGCTTTGATGCATTGTCCGATGGCTTGGTTGCTTTGGCGGCGGGTGAAGGTCGCACGGCTTTGGCCCAAGTTGCGAAAGCAGAAAAAATGTTACAGCGCCCAGAGTTGACGAATTTGATTAGCGCGCAGGCGGCTGAAATGTCGGGTGATACGAAAAAAGCGTTGAAATATTATAAGCATTTGTTGGAAAATGACCGCACACGTTTTGTGGGTGTGCGTGGCTTGATGAAACAAAAGTTGGCGATCGGAGATACGGAAACCGCAATGCGCTTGGCTGAAAAAGCTTTTGCTTTACGCCCTGCCCATGAAGATACGCAAAACCTGTTGTTTGAATTGCAATCGGATGCGGGCGATTGGTCTGGTGCGAAAGAGACTGTTTTGATGAAGGTCAAAAAAGGGGCTTTGCCTAAAGACGTGGGGCGTCGCCGTGAGGCTGTCCTATCCTATGCTGATGCAAAAGAATTGCTAGACGCGGGTGATATTGAAGCGGGTACAAAAGCGGCAATTGAGGCAAATAAGATTGCGCCAACGTTGATCCCTGCGGCGACCCTTGCGGCTGAAATGCTAACGCTTTCGGGGCAAAAGCCCCAAGCGGTTAAGGTTTTGAAAAAGGCCTGGGCGGGTCAGCCGCATCCTGATCTTGCTGCAGCATTTGCTGAAATTGAAGACGATGAAAGTTCAGCTCAGCGCTTGAAACGTTTTGCGGCCTTAACCAAGGTTAATCCCAACAGTACTGAGACGCGCTTGCTAAAGGCAGAGCTTGCCTTGTCGGATGAGGATTTCCCTGCCGCGCGCCGTGCGCTTGATGATTTACATGAAACAGAACCAACGGCGCGGTCATTGTCCTTAATGGCGGCAATTCACCGTGGCGAAGGGGCGGGGGATGAGGTTGTACGGGGCTGGTTGAACAAGGCGCTGAATGCGTCGCGAGGGCCGCAATGGATTTGTGGATCTTGTAATAAAATCCATAACGCTTGGGCACCCAAATGTGACAACTGTAAAGCCTTTGACGGGATGGATTGGAAGATGCCACCGCAAAGTGATGATGTTGCACAAACAGTGCGTAGCTTGCCGTTTGTTGACACGATGCTCACTGCGCCAAATGCTGACGCGGGTGATGTTGTCGATGTTGAAGTATCAGAAAGCTAGGCTTGTAAATCGTCTGGTGTTAGCAGGCCAAGGCTATAGAGATTTTCTAACCAACCTTCGGGATGCGCAAAAAGATGTGTGTGCCAGCCATGTGCATTTGCGGCGTCGATGTTGTCTTGGCGGTCATCGGTGAACAGCAGTTCTACGCCTGATAATTTGGTGGTTTGCTCAAGGGTTTGGTAGATTTTTGCGCCTGGTTTAATCACGCCTAGATGACCCGATATAAACCGTTGATCAAATTCGGCTAGGGCAGGGTAATGGGTTTGGGCGTAGGCAAAACTCTCAATGCCGAAATTTGACAGGGCAAAAACGGGGATGCCTTTGCGGCGTAGGGCGCGCAGGCTTTGCCAGGATAGGGTGATTTCTGGCGTTGCCATTTCGATCCAGCGATCATGCCACATGCGAATTTCAGTGCGAAATTCAGGGGTGCGTTCCGCCCAGTCATAGATGGTTTGTTTGAACGGACCACCTGCATCAATCACATCATTCATGCCGTGTAAGTCAACGCATTCAAACATTTTTTTACGCTGCTCAACACCAATGATGGCATCATAAAACCGTTCAGGTTGCCATTCAATCAGGACGTTTCCGATGTCAAAAATGACGGCCTTAATGTCTGACATTACGTAAGCTTTCGTTTTGCCAGCTGAATTTCACGCTCTAACATATCCAAAAAACGGGAGCGATCTGCCTTGGAAAAGGGTTTGCCGCTGCCTTGACGAAAAGGATCAGCGGCGCGCAAATCTGCCATAAGATCGCGGGTTGCTAAACGGTTTCCGATGTTATTTTTGGTGAAAACTTCGCCGTTATGTTGAATGACTTGGGCATCGTTTTCAATGCATTTTGCGGCCAATGGAATATCATTTGTGACGACAACATCGCCCAAAATAGCGCGATCTGCGATCCACATGTCAGCCACGTCAGGGCCTTCTGACACGATGATATTTTCCACTAGTGGATGCGGGTTGGGACGTAAGCCGCCGTTGGATACCACAAAGACTTGCAAGCGGTGACGATCCGCTACGCGCACGGCTTCGTCTTTTACGGGGCAAGCATCGGCGTCCAAAAATATGCGGGTCATTTTTTGTCTGATGTATCTTTTGATTGCGTCTTATACTGATCTGGGATCGGCATACGGTTAAACGCATCAAGCCCTGCAGTGCGGTAGGCCTCGGCAAGGGTCGGATAGTTGAATGTGTTTTCAACGAAATAATCCACGGTACCTTTGAGGTTCAAAACTGCTTGGGCGATATGGATCAATTCTGTCGCTCCTTCGCCCAAAATTTGCACACCCAATAGGCGGCGGGTTTTTAGCGATACCAGCATTTTCAACATGCCGCGATCAATACCCATGATGTGCCCACGTGAGGTTTCAGAGAAACGCGCAATGCCAACCTCATAGGGGATATTACGTTCTGTTACTTCTTCTTCGGACATGCCGACCGTGGAAATTTCTGGCACGGAATAAATCCCGTATGGGAACCACGGGCTTTCGGGTAGTGTCGGTGTGTCGAGTGCATGGCAAGACGCGATGCGGCCTTGTTGTAGCGATGTTGAGGCCAAGCTAGGGTGTCCGATCACATCGCCTGTTGCATAGATATGCGGGACGCTGGTCTGGTAGGTTTTACGGTTAACATCAATGCGTCCGCGTTTGTCGGTTTTCAGCCCGACAGCGTCTAGATTTAAACTTTGTGTAGCCCCTATACGCCCTGCGGCAAACAACAGCATTTCAGCGCGAATGTGCCGGCCGTTTTCCATAGATACTTCGACAAAATCACCCTTGTCTTCGACTTTGGTAACGGATGCGCCCAAACGTAAATCAACGCCGTTAATACGGATTTGGTGGATGAACTCAGCCATCAAAGTTTTGTCGATGAAATCCAGCATGGTGTCGCGAGGTTCAATCAACGTTACCTGAATGTCTAAGGTGGAACACATGGTGGAATATTCAACACCGATCACACCCGCACCAATGACAACCAGACTGCGTGGAATTTTAGGAATATCCAAAAAGTCATCACTGTCGAGAATGGTTGTTTTGTTAAAAGGTATGTCGTCGGGTTGATATGTTTTTGTCCCCGTTGCGATTAAAAATTTATCGGCGGTGATGGTGCAGTCTTCGTCTTCATCGCGTTCAATTTTTAATTCATGCGTCCCAACAAACGAAGCGGTACCTGTGATATGTTCTACGTGATTGCGTGCAAATTGATGTTCTAGGATATCAWCTTCGTAATCTAGTGTTTTATGTAGGCGTTTTTTTAAATCGCTCGCTTCAATATCTGTCTTAGCGCGATATGAGCGCCCATAAAAACTGCGTTYACGCCAGCCTGATAAATTTAGGACGGTTTCACGTAAGGTTTTTGAGGGGATCGTTCCCGTGTGAACGGACACCCCGCCCATGCGCTCTGCTTTTTCAACGACCAATACGCGGCGGTTTAATTTTGCGGCTTGGATCGCAGCAGATCGTCCAGAAGGACCGCTGCCTATGATGGCAAGATCATAGTGGCTAGAAGATTTTTGCATATGTGCTCTTTCCTGCGTCGCTTAGGGTGTGCCATTCAGAAAACCGTCAAGCACCATGAGTGTAGTCTTCTTAGGCTAATGTATAAACATTTATGCCTAAGAAGTGTAAGTGAAAGCCTAGAATAGCGGCATTATGAGCCTATGCGTTTAAAATTCGACCACAGCCCTGATTGATTCACCTGCGTGCATCAGATCAAAACCCTTGTTGATGTCATCAAGGCTAAGTTTATGGGTGATCATTGAATCAATTTCGATTTTGCCGTCCATGTACCAGTCAACGATTTTTGGTACATCCGTGCGCCCACGTGCGCCGCCAAAAGCTGTGCCGCGCCAAACGCGTCCTGTGACCAATTGGAAAGGCCGTGTCGAAATTTCAGCACCTGCCGCTGCCACGCCGATGATAATACTTTCACCCCAGCCTTTATGGGCAGATTCGAGCGCTGTGCGCATGACTGCTGTATTGCCTGTGGCATCAAATGTGTAATCACCACCGCCGCCTGTTAGGGCAACCAGATGTTCGACGAGATCGCCTTTGACGTCATTTGGGTTTACAAAGTGGGTCATGCCAAAGCGGGTGGCCATTTCTACTTTGCTGTCGTTTAGGTCAACGCCAACGATTTGGTCGGCACCTGCAAGGCGTAAGCCCTGTACAACGTTCAGCCCAATGCCGCCTAAGCCAAAGACGATTGCGGTTGATCCGATTTCTACTTTGGCAGTGTTGATAACGGCGCCGATGCCTGTGGTAACACCGCAACCAATGTAGCAAATTTTATCAAATGGCGCGTCTTTGCGGACTTTGGCCAGTGCGATTTCAGGCAATACGGTGTGGTTGGCAAAGGTTGAACAACCCATGTAGTGCAAAATCGGGGTGCCATCTAGCATAGAGAAACGCGATGTGCCGTCGGGCATAACGCCCCTACCTTGGGTGGCGCGAACTTTTTGGCACAGGTTCGTTTTCGGATTTAGACAGTATTCGCATTCGCGACATTCGGCTGTGTAAAGTGGGATCACGTGATCGCCAACTTCCAGCGATGTCACGCCGGGGCCGATTTCAAGTACAATGCCTGCGCCTTCGTGGCCCAAGATGGCTGGAAACAGACCTTCGGGGTCGGCACCAGAGCGGGTGAATTCGTCTGTATGGCAAATGCCAGTGGCTTTGATTTCGACCAGAACCTCGCCCGCTTTGGGGCCTTCTAGGTTCACTTCCATTACTTCGAGTGGTTTACCAGCTTCTACTGCTACGGCGGCGCGTGTTCTCATAATTATTCTCCCTAATTGATTATCGGCACTGTGTTCGAAGGACTGTATAAAATCAAGCGTTTCCGTATATTTTGCGTGACGGGTTTTGCAAGCGTGATAGGATCAATTGTGAGGGGAATTTTCTTTGGATCAATTTGACGTATTAGTGATAGGCGGCGGCGTGAACGGGTGCGGTATTGCACGCGACGCGGCGGGGCGCGGTTTGAGCGTGGCGTTGGTTGAACAAAACGATTTGGCATCGGCGACATCATCGGCATCGACCAAGCTATTCCATGGCGGTTTGCGCTATTTGGAACACTATGAATTTGGTCTTGTCAAAAAAGCTTTGATTGAGCGTGAAATTCTGTTGAAAAATATGCCGCATATTTCGTGGCCGATGCGGTTTGTTATTCCGCACCTACAAGGGATGCGGCCAAAATGGATGTTGCGTATTGGTCTGTTTATTTATGACCATATTGGGGGTCGTAAAATCTTGCCCACGACGCGGCGGATTGATTTGCAAAACGATCCGCTGGGCACTCCTTTGGTTGATACGATCAAGGTTGGATTTGAGTATTCGGATTGCTGGGTTGATGATGCGCGATTAGTGGTACTGAACGCACGGGATGCTGCGGATCGTGGGGCGTGTATTTGGACGCGTACGCAACTGGTATCGGCGACACAAAAAGAGGGCGTTTGGACGGCGATATTGCGYGATGCTCATACCGGTAAAAACCGTAAAGTCAGGGCTAAGGTTTTGGTTAATGCCACGGGGCCTTGGGTGAAGTCYTTGATCGAAAATCAGCTSGGGCTGGATACATCAGAAGGTCTGCGCATGGTGCGCGGATCGCATATTGTGGTACCAAAACTGTATGACCATGAYCGCGCCTATTTTTTCCAAAACAGCGATGGTCGGCTGATTTTYACCTTGCCGTATGAAACCGATTTTACCTTGATTGGTACAACGGATGCGGATCACGTTGGCGACCCGTCACAAGCGCAGTGTAGTGAGGCAGAGCTAACGTATTTATGCGATGTGGCTTCACGTAATTTTAAGGCAACGATTAAGCCTGCGGATGTGGTTTACAGCTATGCGGGTGTGCGGCCTTTGCATGATAACGCCAAGGGGAATGCCAGTGCGGCCTCGCGGGATTATTTGATCAAGTTGCGACGGATTGATGACGCGCCGTTGATAAATATTTTTGGTGGTAAGATTACAACCTACCGTAAACTTGCAGAACAAGTTGTGCATAAGCTGAGCGATTTTGTTCCGATGATTGGACGGTCTTGGACGCATCATGCGCATTTACCTGGCGGTGATTTTGCGCTGTCGCAACGGCGGGATATATTGGCGGACATTCAACAAAGCTTCCCGTTTTTTGAAGACAATCAATGTCAGCGCTTTTTACGGTCTTACGGCACGGATACGCTGCGTATTTTTGCAGGTTGCCAAACCGCGACTGATCTGGGGCAAGATTTTGGGGCGGGTTTGACGGCGAAAGAAGTCAGATGGTTGATGGATCAAGAATGGGCGCAAACGGCGCAAGATGTTATCTGGCGGCGCACTAAATTGGGTTTGCGTTTAAGTGCAGACCAAGTTGAAGCCTTGGATATATGGATGCAGGAAAACAGGCCATGAGTTATATTCTGGCGATAGACCAAGGCACGACTTCATCACGTGCGATCTTGTTTGATGCGACCTTAAAGCCAGTTGCGACGGGGCAAAAGGAATTCAGCCAGATTTTTCCGCATTCTGGGTGGGTTGAGCATGATCCTGAACAGATTTGGCAAACGACATTAGAGACCTGCAAGCAAGCAATGATCCATACGCCAACCGCGCTTGGGATCACCAACCAGCGCGAAACGGTTGTGGTGTGGAACAAAGAAACAGGTGTGCCTGTTTATAATGCGATTGTTTGGCAGGATCGGCGCACATCTGCGTTTTGCCAAACCTTAAAGGCGGGCGGGCATGAAGACGCTGTTCGGGCAAAAACAGGTCTGTTGTTAGACCCGTATTTTTCAGCAACTAAAATCCGTTGGATACTGGATAATGTCGATGGGGCACGACGTGATGCAGAACAGGGAAAACTGCTGTGCGGCACGATTGATTGTTTTTTGATTTGGCGGCTTACGGGCGGTAAAATTCATGCCACGGATGCGACCAATGCATCGCGTACGATGTTGTATAATATTAAGACGGGTGGTTGGGATGACGCGTTGCTAGACTTGTTTGAAGTCCCTGCCGCGATGTTACCACAGGTTAAAAACAGTGCCGATGATTACGGTGTTACGGACACGGCTTTGTTTGGCACGGCTATCCCTATTCGCGGTGTGGCAGGGGATCAGCAAGCGGCGACAATTGGACAGGCATGTTTCGATGCGGGTATGATGAAATCAACCTATGGCACGGGCTGTTTTGCCCTGCTTAATACGGGCGACGATTTTATTTTGTCACAAAATAAATTGATATCGACCATCGCATATCAGTTGGATGGCAGGCCGACTTACGCGTTGGAAGGCTCGATTTTCATCGCAGGTGCTGTGGTGCAATGGTTGCGTGATGGACTAAAAATTATTGATAGCGCCAGCGATGTGGGCACATTGGCGCGGCGCGCTGATCCTGAACAATCAGTTGTAATTGTTCCTGCTTTTACGGGGCTGGGTGCGCCCTATTGGGATGCGGATTGTCGGGGGGCTATTTTTGGGCTGACACGTAATTCAGGCCCTGCAGAATTTGCCCGTGCRGCGYTGAAAAGCGTGGSYTTTCAAACCCGTGATTTATATGAGGCAATGCAAAAAGATTGGCAGGGCGCAGGSGAYGGGGTTGTGCGTGTCGATGGGGGCATGGCGGCCAGTGATTGGACGATGCAATATCTGGCAGATCAGTTGGGTGTTCCGGTCGATCGCCCCGTTGTGCATGAGACAACAGCGCTGGGTGCGGCTTATTTGGCAGGGCTTGCAAGTGGCGAATATGCGGCACCAAATGCAGCTAAATCAAACTGGGAGCTTGAAAAACGCTTTCAACCGTCCTTAGATATAGAACAACGAGAACAGGATWACGCATTATGGAAAGACGCTATCGGCAGAACGTTATCACAACGCTAGCGGTGTCTATGTGCCTATTTTTAACGATGGGATGTCAAATGGAAGCCAAAGAACCAAAGCCAGATAATGCAGTTATTAAAGATGTTGCGTGTAAGGCAGATGAGTTTTCAAAATATATCGGGCAGCACCGTTCTGTTTTAGAGGGCATTACTTTGCCACCGCGCACCCGCGTTTTGCGCCCTGGCGCGCTTGTTACAATGGACTACATTGAAAGTCGGCTGAATATTCACCTGAACGGGCAAGGTATTATTGTTAAACTTAAATGCGGTTGAGCATCTTGAATTAACTTAATGAATTCTTAACTACACTCCACTGCTTAAGACTTTGGGGAAGGTCACCAGACCTTAAATACAATGACATCTATATTTTCAACGACATTGGGTGCCGCGTGCATTTCAATTACTATGACATTTTGGACGCCTGTGATCGCGCAAGAAATTCAATTGCCGCTTGATCAGGTTGAGGATGCTAGTCAGCGCACAACAATTTATGGCGCGGTTATTAGTGAGCGGGGTGTTTTGTCGTTGGCGAACAAACAGCTTGAAATTTTTGACGCACTGGCAGGGCATACGGATATCAAGACTTTGATATTGAACGGCTCAAATATTACGGATCTATCGCCGATTGCAAAAATGAAGGGTCTGATTACGCTTAGTCTGAACGAGACGGATGTTTTCGATCTGTCACCGTTGGCGGGGTTGAAGGGCCTAAAGTTTTTATCGGCCACGGATACTTTTGTGTCTGATGTATCTGCATTGTCCTCAATCCGCTCATTAGAAGACATTGGTCTTGATCGCAGTCTGGTGGAAAATATCGCACCTCTGTCCAAGCTGAAAAACTTGCGTCGGATCAGTCTTGAAGGCACGTTGGTGTCTGATGTGTCTAAACTGAAAGCCCTAGATGCGTTGATATGGTTTAATGTGTCCGATAGTTTGGTGTCCGAAATTTCAGTGGTTAAGCACTTTAAAAATTTACGTGAGTTGTCAATCGGCGGGACCTCTGTATCAGATATTGCCGCTGTAAAAYTGCTGAAAGATTTGAAGGTTTTCCATCTAGACGGTACTTTGGTGACGGATATTTCGCCGCTGTCTGGTTTGAAAAAACTGACAGAATTGAATGTCGGTTTGACCCAAGTTTCGAATTTAGAACCGCTATCAAAACTGAATAGTTTGCGATTTTTAGACGTCAGCGTGACGCCTGTGCATGATGTTGAACCGCTATCAAAACTAAAAAAATTACGTCAGGTTTTTTTACAAGGAACCCAAGTACGTGATGTGACAATGTTGAATACATTGGTACGTAATGGCTTGAAAATTGAGCTGTAGCCTAGCGTATGGGATGAAATTCTAAGGCATTGATATGTGCCTTGGAGCAGCCCTTATTTTGAATACATTGGGTAATAATTTTCTTGGCTTTTGCGCTGGGGCTTACCAAAAAATTTCCGTCACAAGGGGTTGATAGCAGGCGATAGCCTGTGTCTGTTTGCTTTAGAAACACCAACATTTCGGCGTTGGTTTTAGGAAAGCCACCGCACCACGGGCCAAAGCAAACGGTGTCGATGGTTACATTTAACTGATGGGTTTTACTGGTCGAGCTGACTGGAAAATACTGCCCTGTCAGTGTGGTTTTGACATGTTGTTCTTTGCCTTGTTGATACTTTGGAATAGGCTTTTCTGCTTTTAGTGTACCGATAGCTATGTGATAAATTTCAGGGGCGTCGTTGATGGTATTAAACGTACGGGCAAAATTTGATGGCATGCATGAAAGCGCCACAGATTGCGTTGCTATTACGCTTAACAATAAGCCTGTACAGAGCGTTTTCATGCGACGGATTTCTGGAACTCTTTAATCACATGTTCATAGGTATCGCGTTTGAACGGGACGATTAAATCCAGCAGCTTTTCAGGCGGTAGCCATTGCCACGCGCTGAATTCAGGTTCTGCGGTTTGGATGTTCACCAGATCGTCAGAGCCCGTAAAACGCATTAAAAACCATTTTTGTTTTTGTCCCCGAAAACGACCGTTCCATAATTTGGGTACTAAATAATGGGGCAGGTCATAAGGAATCCAATCATCTGTTTGCGTGATGACTTCAACTGCAGAGGCGGGAATTCCAGTTTCTTCTTCTAATTCCCGTAGGGCGGCGACCTCGGCGGCCAGACGCCCCAGATCAATGGTGTCGAGCTTGAGGGTTGATGTTTCAGGATCCATACGGCTTAACGTTAATAGCTGCTGTACCATGTGCGTACTACGATTCACACTGGCCAATACCTTCAATAAGGCTTGCTTGCGATCTTCAGGCGTTTT
>NVSA01000047.1 GCA_002401045.1 Paracoccaceae bacterium | reverse complement strand
ATATTCAACACGGCCAATATCATGCAGCCATGAATGTTCTGGCCCAATGCCCGGATAATCCAACCCGGCACTGATCGAGAACCCTTCGAGTATCTGGCCATCATCATCCTGCAACAGATACGTACGGTTGCCATGCAACACACCAGGGCGACCGCCCGCCAGAGACGCGCAATGTTCCATTTTTTCGTTCACACCTTTACCGCCCGCTTCAACGCCAATGATGCGCACATCTTTGTCGTTCAAGAACGGGTAGAACAAACCAAGCGCGTTTGATCCGCCGCCAATACAAGCGATCAGACTGTCAGGCAAACGTCCCTCGGCCTCTTGCAATTGTTCTTTGGTTTCTTGGCCGATAATCGATTGAAAATCACGTACCATCGCGGGATACGGATGCGGTCCTGCCGCCGTGCCAATACAATAAAACGTCTCGTCAACATAGGTCACCCAGTCGCGCAACGCGTCATTCATCGCATCTTTTAGCGTCCCGCGCCCACTGGTCACAGGGATGATCTCAGCACCTAGCAGGCGCATCCGAAACACGTTGGGGGCTTGGCGTTCAACATCATGTGCGCCCATATAGACCACGCATTTCAGGCCAAATTTGGCACAAACCGTTGCCGTGGCAACACCGTGCTGCCCTGCCCCAGTTTCGGCAATAATCCGTGTTTTACCCATACGACGCGCTAGCAAAATTTGCCCCAGCACATTGTTGATTTTATGCGCGCCTGTGTGGTTCAACTCATCGCGTTTAAAATAAATTTTTGCCCCACCCAACTCTTGCGTCAGACGGTCTGCAAAATACAGCGGGCTTGGACGCCCGACATAGTGTTTCCACAGATAATCCATCTCTGCCCAGAACGTAGGATCAACTTTGGCGCGTTCGTATTCTTCTTCCAAAGACAAAATAAGCGGCATCAAGGTTTCTGACACAAAACGCCCACCGAATTCCCCGAAACGGCCCTTATCATTTGGGGCGTTCATAAATGAGTTGAACAGGTCGGTATCCATTTTAGTCTCCTTGCGCGGCCTTTACAAAAGCCGCAATTTTTTGCGCATCTTTAACACCCGGTGCGCTTTCCACGCCCGATGACACATCCACTTGTGACGCGCCCGTCAATCGGATCGCTTCTGCCACGTTTTGCGGGTTAAGACCACCCGCTAACATCCACGGAACCGCCCATCTGCGTCCTGCGATAAGCCGCCAATCGAACGCCAACCCGTTGCCCCCCGGCAAGGCCGTATTCTTAGGCGGTTTAGCATCAATCAACAGCTGATCGGCGACCCGCGCATATACATCAATTTGTGCTAAATCATCGCTATCAGCCACACCCACAGCTTTCATCACAGGCAGGCCATAACGGGTCTTGATTTCAGACACGCGTGCAGGGGTCTCATCGCCATGAAGTTGCAACATATCAAGGGGCACCACCGCGACCAATTGATCCAGAAAAGCATCGTCCGCATTGACCACCAAAGCGACTTTACACACCCCAGCAGGCACATGTTGCGCCAGCGCTACGGCTTGCTCAAAACTCAGATTACGGGGAGATTTTTCAAAGAAAACAAAGCCGACATAGCGCGCGCCTGCATCAATTGCCGCTGTGACATGTTCCGCTGTTTTCAGCCCGCAAATTTTAACGTTCACTTGGGCGTATCCAATAGTGCCAGAATATCATCTTGGCCTTCGCCTGTCTTTTCACGTAACTTGCCAACTTCACGTTCCAAATTGCGGACTTGTTTATTGGTTTTAGACAAATCACTGCGGACTTTAAATTCACGCAGATATTCCCAGACAAAGCCGATTAACAACCCTGCCAAAATRCCACCAAAAATCACCAAAAATAGCGGCACAGTAACCGAGCCTGCCCATGGCATAAACGCGGCCAAATCATCTGGTAAGATTTGCAAGGTCACAGCTTGGCGATTGGCAACAGCCACAATGATCAAGGCCAGTGCCACAACAACCAGGAAAAAATAACGGATTAAACGCATATACTCGGCCTCACTTTGCGCGAGACTTAGCCGCCGTTTAGGCGGTCTCGCAATAATTTACCTGTTTTGAAAAAAGGCACGTGCTTTTCTTCAACAGAAACAGATTCACCCGTTCTTGGGTTTCGCCCCGTTCTAGCATCTCTTTTTTTCACTGAAAAGGCACCAAAGCCACGTAGCTCAACACGATTACCGTCAGCCATAGCTTTGATGATTTCACTAAATATCGTCGAGACAATACGTTCAACATCGCGGTGGTAAAGATGTGGATTATCTTCCGCGATCTTTTCAACAAGTTCAGAGCGTATCATTGGCAGCGATCCCTCCCCAAGGAAATATTACTTTTTATACATAGGGCAATCTTACAGAAAATACCGCCTCTGGGAACATCCATTGGCCCGAAGTCTTTGATTTTTTTACGTATAAACGATATTTTTGCAAATTTTACCGACAAGGCCAGATGTAATTACAGTTATTCATAAATTCTGATGTGAATTTGGCTGACAGTCGATCCTGTCAAAATAAGTGATTCGCAAAAAATGGCGCCACGTGGGCGCCATTTTAAAATAATGTGTACTCAGCTTATTCGTCTTTTTGCTTCAAAGCCGCGCCCAAGATATCACCCAAAGATGCACCTGCATCTGTTGAGCCATACTGTTCAACTGCTTCTTTTTCTTCTGCAATTTCACGTGCTTTGATCGACATGATCAATTTGCGTGTTTTGCTGTCGATGTTTGTGATGCGTGCATCCACTTTATCACCAACATTGAAACGCTCTGGACGTTGCTCTGAACGATCGCGGCTTAGGTCTGAACGACGGATGAAAGACTTCATGCCATCGTATGAAACTTCGATACCGCCGTCTTCGATTGATGTTACTTCAACCGTTACAACCGCACCACGTTTCACACCAGCCATTGCATCGGCGAACGGATCACCTTCAAGCGCTTTAACCGACAATGAGATACGTTCTTTATCTGCGTCCACATCGGTAACCATTGCTTTCACAATGTCACCTTTTTTGTAGTCTTGGATCGCTTCTTCGCCAGAACGGTTCCAGTCTAGATCAGACAAGTGAACCATACCGTCGATTTCGCCTTCAAGACCCACGAACAGGCCGAATTCAGTGATGTTCTTAACTTCACCTTCAACAACTGTGTCGATTGGGAAGTTCTTCGCGAAACCTTCCCATGGGTTGCCCTGAGTTTGTTTCAGGCCAAGGGATACACGACGTTTTTCTTGGTCAATATCAAGAACCATAACTTGGACTTCTTGTGACGTAGAAACGATTTTACCAGGATGGATGTTTTTCTTAGTCCAGGACATTTCTGACACGTGAACCAAACCTTCAACACCAGTTTCCAGCTCAACAAACGCACCGTAATCGGTGATGTTCGTAACCCGACCAGCATGAACTGATTGCAATGGGAAACGCTCTGAAACTTTTGTCCAAGGATCGTCTTGCAATTGCTTCATACCCAAAGAAATACGATGTGTTTCTTTGTTGATCTTGATCACTTGAACTTTGATTGTTTCACCAATGCTCAAAATCTCAGATGGGTGGTTTACACGACGCCAAGCCATGTCTGTGACGTGCAACAAGCCGTCAACACCGCCCAAGTCAACAAAGGCACCGTATTCAGTGATGTTTTTCACAACACCGTCAACCGCGTCACCTTCAGACAACTTACCAACGATTTCTGCACGCTGTTCAGCACGAGATTCTTCCAAAATAGCACGGCGTGATACAACGATGTTGCCACGACGACGGTCCATTTTCAAGATTTGGAACGGCTGAGCCAAGCCCATCAACGGGCCTGCATCACGTACTGGACGTACGTCAACTTGTGAGCCAGGCAAGAACGCAACCGCGCCGCCAAGATCAACTGTAAAGCCGCCTTTAACACGACCAAAGATAGCACCTTCAACGCGCTCTTCTTTTTCGTATGCTTTTTCCAAACGATCCCAAGCTTCTTCACGACGTGCTTTTTCGCGTGAAACAACAGCTTCACCACGGGCATTTTCAACACGTTCAAGAAAGACTTCGACGGTATCGCCGACTTCGATTTCAGGTTCTTGTCCAGGATTTGCAAATTCTTTAAGATCAACGCGGCCTTCCATTTTGTAGCCGACATCGATGATGGCTTGTCCTGCTTCGATTGCAATGACTTTGCCTTTTACGACAGACCCTTCGCTGGGTGTGTCTACTTCGAAGCTTTCATTCAAGAGGGCTTCGAATTCCTCCATAGTGGCTTTAGCGCACATATATATGTTCCTTCATTAACGTTTTTTCGGGCCACGCGGTTATATCCACGGGTCTTTGGGTTTCGTTTCAATCGTATTGGCCTTGCAGAGCCACACACACACAAGGGTCGAGATACCCGACCCTGCTCTGCGATAGTTGAGATTTATATCCCTGCCTTTACGACTGACGCGCGTATAAGCGAATTTGGGGGTGGGGGCAAGGGCAACAGCCGACGAGCCTGTAGAAAGCAGGCACACAGTAAACAATCATTCGACACCCAACATCCCCAGTAAATCGGATTACAGCTTAAATATATCCCAAAGCTTACCTTTATATGGGTCTGTCTTCTTTCGTCAAAAACTGTTCTTCAATATCTTTGAACATTTCATAATATTCATATTCAACTTTCCAGAATTTYCGCAAATTATCTTTGGCAAGGAAACTTAATTCCTTAGGATAGTGAACATGCGRACGTGATCCTTTAGCGCGYATATTTATGGSTTTAGTGATACCAATATCGCYCATAAATYTATCAATATTCTCATCTAAGYTTTTGATATCAATACACGATACRATTTTTCCAACTTCATYRAAAATRAAATCRTTTTGATTRCCAAAATRGAATTGATAACCGCGCCGTAAATGGCGATTAGCATTCATTGAGAACCAAGCGGCGGATTTTTWAAAATCATCTTCGCTATATAATGCCTCTGCTAATTCATTAGCAGATTGAAAATGGCTAAACGCTACGGCTTCGCGTGCGTCCCATAAGACATTATAATCTGGACGCCCCATACGTAACCTACAGTAAAACCCAGATAGAAACCTTTCTGTTGGATCCCGAAAGACAAAAGCYATTTTCTTTATAGRCCCATATTTATGAGTAATTYCCTCTAAAGAAACATGATTCARCAAAAYCAGATTATCATTTACAATCTGTTGAGAGCTTTCTTTCTGAACGTCTAAAGTATCTCTGATAATTTGTTTAAGATATGTTCCRCCCGTTTTTCCGATATGAATCAYATATATATTTTGCATATCAGCCATTCAGGTAACTCCATTACAGTTTTGAATACTTAGTTTTTAGATAAGACCAATGAGAACAGCAAGACAGGTAAAAAAGGCGCAGTCCGATACCAGCTTTTGAGCATCAAAAGCCGCGCCCGTACCTCCCCCATGGGGAGGGCGCATTCGCACCCACCCCGAGGTACGGGGGCTATCGCTGGAAACAAAACACGCCCTTGCACAACTTATCCCTCAAACAAGCGAGACGCTGGTTGATCCTAAAATCCCTCTTCCCATAATAAACATCCTGCCTTATCCTGCCCGTAGGGTTGGCGCATGTCAGCCTCGGGGCGTAGTAACCTCGCACGAAGCGGTCGGTGTTGACCGTAATAACACCTCTTCGATTTAAGGTCGGGGAGGCTTTGACGTATGTCCAAGGCAACCCTTCGGGGTATCCTAAAGGTCATAGCGATCGTCTTCGTGCGATTTACTAACTCCCCGGCTGTCGGATCAAACCGACGGCCGTTTTCATTTATTGATTTAAGGGAGCGGATTTTATGTACACAATTATAGTAACCAAAGCGGGCAGAGAGACGATTGTTCAACGCTTAATCGACGAACGTATTTGTGCGTCTTATGATCCGCTACTGCCGTTCATCGAGATCATCGTTAAAAACCCAAGCGTCAACAGGATGTGGATTCAAAGCAAGGTATGTTTGATGTTTGAGCCCTAAACCTGTCAGCGCACCACCAATACAGCCCTACCCCTGCGAACGCTGCGCCTCGATCACGGTGATAGCCGCCTTGATCGCCGCTTCAATCGACAACTCAGTTGTGTTGATCACCACCGCGTCATCCGCCACCACCATGGGGGCTATATCGCGGCTGGCATCGCGTGCATCACGGGCGATAACATCTTGTAATACTTGGGATAATTCAACATTTTGGCCACTGTTCGTCAGTTCTTTAAAACGCCGTTCCGCACGAATTTCGGCACTGGCAGTGATAAACAATTTTACATCCGCATCGGGGCAGATCACCGTGCCAATGTCCCGCCCATCCAAAACCGCGCCACCCGATTGTTTTGCAAAGGTTTTTTGAAAGTCAACGAGTGCTGATCTTACTTGTGGAATAACCGCAATCTTACTCGCTGCTTGCGCCACTTCGGGGGTGCGCAGACCCTCGGCCAGCAAATCATCTGCCGTCAATTCACGCGCTAATTGTTCCGCGACTTCGGGGTAGTAGCTGGTTCGCGAATAGGCCAATGCCTTTTTACCGACACCGCGATACAGCAATCCCGTATCCAGATGTGCAAAGCCAAAATGCGCCGCAACTGCTTTGGAAATAGTCCCCTTCCCCGCCGCCGCAGGGCCATCTATGGCAACGATAAAGCTCATGTAATATCAGCGCCCAGACCCTGCATAAGGTCTTGAAAAATAGGAAAACTTGTTGCAATCGCCGCGCCGTCATCCACGCTGACAGGTTCCCGCGTCGCCAGCCCCATGCACAAAAACGACATCGCAATGCGGTGATCAATAAAGGTCTTGGCAACCCCGCCACCTTTTACATCACCCGATTGTCCATGAACGATCAAATAGTCCTCGCCTTCTTCAATCGTCACACCCATGGCCTCTAGTCCCCGTGCCATCGCGTCAATGCGGTCACATTCTTTGACCCGCAATTCCTTGATTCCGCGCATCACCGTCTTACCACTGGCAAAAGCCGCCACAACCGACAAGATCGGATATTCGTCAATCATGCTTGGCGCGCGTTCAGGGGGGACTTCTATACCTTTGAGTTCGCTATACTTTACCCGCAAATCCGCCACAGGCTCGCCGCCCTCTTCGCGCCGATTTTCAAAGCTAATATCAGCGCCCATGTCAACAAGCGTTGAAAACAATCCTGCCCGCGTCGGGTTCAACCCGATGTTCGGCAGTAAAATATCTGAACCCTCAACAATCAACGCCGCACAGACAGGAAATGCCGCAGAGCTTGGATCACGCGGCACCGCAATATCCAAAGCTTTCAATTCAGGTTGACCCTTCAGGGTAATTTCATAGCCCGCATGGGTTTTCACCGTTTCAATATCAGCACCGAATCCGCGCAACATACGTTCCGTGTGATCACGGGTTTTAGCCTTTTCAATTAACACAGTATCCCCTGCCGCATTCAGCCCAGCCAGCAGAACGGCGGACTTAATCTGCGCAGAGGGATGCGGCGATGTATAGCGTACCCCATGCGGGCTTTGCGCCCCGACCAATGTCAGCGGCAACCGCCCTTTTGTGCGCCCATAGGCATGTGCGCCAAACAAAACCAACGGATCGGTGATCCGCCCCATCGGGCGTGATCGCAAGGATGCATCGCCTGTGAATGTCGCCGAAATCGGGCTGGTCGCCATCGCGCCCATAATCAGGCGCACGCCAGTACCCGCATTACCGCAATCAATCACATCTTCAGGCTCGCCAAAGCCACCAACACCAACGCCGTGCACCAACCATTCGCCGTCACCCAGACGTTTCACATCTGCGCCAAACGCGGCCATTGCTTTGGCTGTATCGAGGATATCCTCGCCCTCTAACAGCCCCGTGATACGGGTCTCGCCAATGGACAGTGCACCCAAAATAAGGGCGCGGTGGGAAACCGATTTATCGCCAGGAATAAGCGCTGTTCCCGTCAAAGGGCTGCCTGCGCGTGATTGCATTGGGATGGGTGTACCGTGACCTGACATGGGTTTTCCTAAACTCGTTTTCCCAGCTATAGCGGATTGTTCCGATAGCGTAAATTCCCAAGCGCCTAAAGCTTGCGGAAAGTCAGATAATGCGGCGTGCGGCCTTCACGTAACGCCTTTTGTTCATAGCGCGTCGAATACCAATCAGGCCAAGCCACACGCCAATCTTCTGCGTTTTCAGCCAACCATTCAAAATCATCGCGCGGGGTCATTTGTTCCAATGTTTGGCGCACATAATCAGGAATATCTGTCGCCACACGGAAAATCGCCCCTGATTTCAGGCACCGCGCCAATGGGTCAAGATGTTCAGGTGTCACAAAACGACGACGATGATGACGGGATTTAGGCCAAGGATCAGGGTACAACAGGAACGCCCGATCAAGAGATGCTTCGGGTAAAACATCCATCAAATCACGGGCATCGCCTGCATGGACACGCACATTCGACACTTTGGATTCACGTAGTTTTCCCAGTAAAGTCGCAACGCCGTTAACATACGGCTCACAGCCGATAATACCCACATCAGGATTGTTTTGCGCTTGATGATCCAAGTGTTCACCCGCGCCAAAGCCGACCTCTAACCAGACGGGACGATCATCACCAAAGAGCTGTTGCAAATCTAATGGGGTGCGGTCAGGATTATCATTCCACGTCACGCCCTTGGGTGACAGGCCTGCCAAATCCTCAGCCAAGTAGCGCTCATGGCTTTGGTGCATACCTTTGCCCCTAAGGCGTCCATAAAAGTTGCGCCAAGGTGCAGATTTGTGTTTTTCAGTCATGCCCGTCTCCAAAAAGAAAGCCCCGATACGATCGAGGCTCTCTAACTTTTCAAATGCGTTTGATCAAGCGGTGATCAAACAGCCTTTTTCAGTGTCTCGATCAGATCAGTTTTCTCCCAAGAGAACCCACCATCTGCATCAGGGGCGCGGCCAAAATGGCCGTACGCCGCTGTGCGTTCATAAATCGGGCGGGTCAGTTGTAAGTGGTTTTTGATCCCTGTTGGCGTCAAATCCATGGATTGGGCAACAGCCTTTTCAATCGCGGCTTCGTCCACCTGGCCTGTGCCATGTGTGTCGCAATAAATCGATAAAGGTTTGGCCACGCCGATGGCATAAGACAACTGGATCGTACAGCGCTCTGCCATGCCAGAGGCAACCACATTTTTTGCTAAATAACGCGCGGCATATGCCGCAGAGCGGTCAACCTTGGTCGGGTCTTTACCAGAAAAGGCCCCGCCACCATGAGGTGCGGCACCGCCATAAGTATCAACGATAATTTTGCGTCCCGTCAGACCAGCATCCCCATCAGGACCACCGATCACAAATTTACCCGTCGGGTTTACGTGCCACTTGGTTGCATCTGAAATCCAGCCATCGGGCAATGTTTTGCGAATATAGGGTTCAACAACGCTACGCACATCCGCAGACGTCATGGTTTCGTCCAAATGCTGTGTCGACAACACAATTGATGAAACACCAACAGGTTTGCCACCAACATAGTTCACAGATAATTGTGACTTTGCATCAGGGCCCAGCATCGCCAATTCACCCGAATGACGCGCCGTAGCCAAGTTGCGCAAAATGGCATGGGCATATTGGATTGGGGCCGGCATAAGGGCTTCAGTCTCATTCACCGCATAGCCAAACATAATGCCTTGATCCCCCGCACCTTCATTATCAACCCCTTGGGCGATATGGGCAGATTGTGCATGTAGATGGTTTTGCACAGCCATATGTTTCCAGTGAAACCCGTCTTGTTCATAACCAATATCTTTGACGCAATTACGTACGATATCTTCGACACTACCCATAAGGTTTGTCAGTTTTTCAGGGGTTGAAAGCCCCACTTCACCACCAATAACAACAAGGTTGGTTGTGGCAAAAGTTTCACAGGCAACACGCGCCAATTCTTCTTCGGCCAAAAAAGCATCCAAAATGGCATCTGAAATACGGTCACAAATTTTATCGGGATGGCCTTCGGAAACGGATTCCGAAGTAAAGAGGTAGTTCTGTCGGGACATAAAATCGCTCCATTAGGTTAAAACTGCGACGTCAGGAAGCCGTTGTTGCAGTAGTTCCAAATGGCTTAGAACGCCTCGCTCAATGGGTCAATCTAATTATCAACTTCGGGTTGCTTGCCTAAGTAAATAAACACATATTTACCTAAAAACCCAAGAAGCAGCAGCACAATCCACACAGGCAGGTCACCCCAGCGGGCATAAAAAGTTTGCGCAATCGCTTTAGGGATTGCCACATCAATGAATCCAACCGTATTCAAAGGAATAAAATCGACTAATTGTCCTTTGGGATCAATCATCGCTGTCACGCCCGTATTAGCCGCACGGGCAACCGGCAAACCTTGTTCTATCGCGCGGAACTGTACTTGTACCAAATGCTGATAAGGCCCGATATAATCCCCGAACCACGCATCATTTGTGATGTGCATTAGATAGTCTGGACGGTTTTCTTTAATACCAAGTTCTTCGGCAAAAATTGCCTCATAACAAATCAACGCACGGTAGGACGGCAAGCCATATGGTTYGATTAAACCGTTGCGYWYCCCYGKTGTAAATCCACCCARTTTTGACGCCAGTCCCCGCAATCCAAGTGCGGGYAATAAATGCGCAAACGGGATATATTCACCAAAAGGCACCAAATGCTGTTTGTCRTAAAGCGCCGTGATCCCACCGCGTGCATCCAGATGAACCAAGCTGTTATAAAACGCGTCGCCTTCAACACGYTGCACCCCRAATACAATTTGCGTCTCAGCCCCTGCSGCACGCGACATCATTGAAAAATCMCCTACCGTRTCGTCCATYARATACGGAAARGAKGTTTCRGGCCATATCACCARATCAANTTTTTTCGCGCCTTTTTGTGCCGTCATTTCCAAACCACGAGTCAGAAAAACAGGCACCCAATCAGGCTGCCACTTTAAGCGTTGCGCGGCATTGGGCTGTATCAAGCGTACGATTGTATTTGTATYTTCAACATCTTCGCTTAAATGAAACCGCRCCARCCCGCCTGCTGTCAGCACGGCRAAACASCCAATGCACACCATAAGACTTRCATATTTTCGCGCAGGAAACGCAACCAATGACAGCCCCGCAAGYAGCGTTAGAAAACCAACCCCATGCGGGCCAACATAGGCGGCTAATTGTGCAATTGGCGTATTGATCCAACTGTATCCCAACAGCCCCCAAGGGAACCCCGTAAAGATCATAGAGCGGGCATATTCGGCCAAGGTTAGAGTGACRGCCAAGCCAAGCACCATCCGCCAGCGCCCCACAAACAATTGCCGTGCCAGCCCAAATCCTGTAGCCCAGAACAGCGACAGCCCTGCAGCCATTCCGATCAATGCAAAAGGCGCTAATACGGCATGTTTTTCAGGCTCAACAAAGAACGGCTCAATGATCCAGACCAAGCTTAATCCAAAATAGCCAAGCCCTGCAAAAAAACCAATTTTTGCCGCCTCACGACCGTTATCAGCACAAAATGCAAAAAAACCGAGCAGAGGAAGAGCCGTAATAAATCCAATAGGTATTGAGACAGGTGCTTGCCCCAGCGCCAGAATCAAACCTGATACAAAACATATCCCAAAAAGTCGCCCACGCCTGTGGCGCGACCAATCGCGTAGCCTGTTAAAAGACGTCCCAATCACGAAGTTTTTGACCGACGCACACGTAATTTTTTAATGCGGCGCGGATCGGCATCAACCACTTCAAATTCGAAACCATGTGGGTGCTTGATGACCTCACCGCGCACGGGTACACGGCCAATCATCATAAAGACCAACCCACCCAAAGTGTCGATGTCTTCATCATCTGTATTACTGGCCAAATCCGCATCCAGAACTTTTTCAAAATCTTCCAACGGCGCGCGCGCCTGAACCAAATAAACACCTGTAGTTTCTTCAACCCAGAAATTATCTTCCTCGGCGTCATGTTCGTCTTCAATTGCGCCCACAACCTGTTCGATTAAATCCTCAATCGTCACCAAACCATCAACACCACCATATTCGTCAATGACCAAGGCCATGTGGATGCGTTCCGCCTGCATTTTTTGCAATAACACCCCAATCTTCATTGAAGGGGGAACATACAACAGAGGTCTTAACATTGGCTTTAAATTAAACCGTTTAGGCTTATCACTAAACCCATATTTCAGCGCTAAATCTTTCAGATGGATCAAGCCCTCTGGCTTATCCAAGTTCTCATTAAAAACAGGCAACCGAGAATAGCCGCTATCTTTGAAAACCTTCGCGATTTCTTCAAGCTTCAGATCATTTGCTACCGCACTAATATCGGCACGCGGCACCGCCACATCATCCACCCGCAAATCGCTTAGGATTTTGATCCCGCCAGCAGGCATCGCACTTTTCAGGTTGTTTTCATCTGACTTCACACCTGTACGCGATGATGCAAAAAGCCGCTTGAAAAAGCCTTTGGATTGCCCTGTTTGAGCATTTTGCGGCGCGCTCGGCGATCCATCGTTTGTGGGGTCGTCAATTGTATCACTCATCAAATTCGTCCAAGTTTCATCGTCAATTTATACACATTCATAAGGGTTTCCAATACCTATAGAGCCAAGATAGGCAATCTCATAGCGTTCCATCAAATCGGCATCAGCATCGGTTTCATGATCATAGCCCAACAAATGCAAAAAACCATGGCACAAAAGGTGGATTACATGATCCATCACACGACGGTTTGCAGCCTGCGCTTCGGCAACACAAGTCTCATAGGAAATCGCGATGTCGCCCATTTCGCACATGCCCATATCGGCATAGGGCGCATCAGGCGTACCGCCTGCCACCTCAGGCGCACGTTCAACCGCAGGCCATGACAACACATTGGTCGGCGTCGATTTTGCGCGAAATTCTTTATTCAGCTCTGCGATCCGTGCGTCATTACACGCCAATACAGAGACTTCATAAGGTAGCGCCGCGTGCCCAAGCTGTGCCATCAGCCCATCGAAATGACGCGCACAAAGCGCTTCTAGATCAAAATCATCCCAGCGCGGATCTTCGATCAAGACATCAATTTCATGTGTCATTTTTATCTTTGTAGCCATCATAGGCATCAATTATTTTAG
>NVSA01000046.1 GCA_002401045.1 Paracoccaceae bacterium | reverse complement strand
CCGGGGTCGATTCGGGCGTGACGATCACCCGGCTGAACGCGCCCGACGACCTGCCCGAGGGTGTGCCGTTGCCGCCGTGTGAGGCGGGCAACGTGTTCTCTATTGACAACCGCTCGACGGGCGGGCGGATGGGTCTGTGGCGGCTGGGGTCAGACTTTGTCGATGTGCCTGCGCCGCAAAGGTCTGCGCTGCTGCGGGCGTGGGTCTATGCGCTCGGGCCGGACGATGCCAACGATCCGAGTACGACGGCGCAGCTTGCGATACGCTTTGCGGACGACGAGGGTGAACGGCTGGATGTTATGTCGGGGCGTCTGGACTTTGACGCGGGTGCGTGCCGATAAAATACAAGCGAATTTTAGGGATAACCTAGCGCGGATCGTGCGAAATGTGGAGGGTGTGGATGAAGACCGTATTGCCCARGAATTGGCGATACTYGCGGTYAAATCYGAYATTAYCGAAGARCTCGACCGCCTTGATGCTCATGTMRMAGCTGCCTATGATTTGTTGGATCAAGACGGCGCAATCGGGCGTAAGTTTGATTTTTTAACCCAAGARTTYAACCGTGAGGCYAATACGCTGTGTTCAAAGGCAGGSTTTAGCGAATTGACGCAAGTTGGCCTTGAACTCAAGACCGTGATAGATCAAATGCGCGAACAAGTACAAAATGTGGAATGAACATGAAGACTGATATCAGACGCGGCCTGTTAATCATTTTATCCTCGCCCTCTGGTGCGGGTAAATCAACTTTGTCACGTATGTTGATTGCGCAAGACCCAGAACTGCGGTTTTCTGTTTCTGCCACAACGCGCGCGCCACGGCGTGGTGAGGTCGAGGGGCAGGATTACTTTTTTAAATCGCGTGGTCAGTTTGAGACCATGATTGAAAATGACGATATGTTGGAACATGCCGAAGTGTTCGGAAACCTTTACGGATCMCCCCGTGGYCCTGTTGAGGATGCCGTCAAGACGGGGCATGACGTGATTTTTGATGTGGATTGGCAAGGCGGYCAACAACTGCGTGCGTCGCATATGCAAAAGGACGTGGTGTCGATCTTTATCCTGCCGCCGTCGATCAAAGAACTAGAGCGCCGTTTGGTCRTGCGGGCACAAGATAGTGCTGACGTGGTTGCCAAACGGATGGCAAAATCACGCGATGAAATCAGCCATTGGGCGGAATATGATTTTGTCTTGATTAATGATGATTTGGATGTTTGCTTTAAAAAGCTTCTGTCGGTGTTGCGTGCATCGCGCTTGCGCCGCGACGCGCGTCCTGAATTAATGGGGCATGTGACCGCATTAAATAAAGAATTTGAGGAGCTATCATCATGACACTTTAYGCCTTTGAAGACCATAAACCAGAACTTCCCGCAGACGGCGATTACTGGATTGCGCCCAACGCTCATGTCATGGGKAAGGTGYGYATTGGCAGTGGTGTGGGCATCTGGTTCGGCGTGGTGTTGCGCGGTGATAATGAACTGATTGATATCGGTCGCGGTAGYAATGTGCAGGAAAATACSGTGATGCACACCGATATTGGACTGCCTTTAACGATTGGTGAAAACTGTACGATTGGGCATAATGCAACCGTTCACGGCTGTACCATTGGTGACAACACCCTGATCGGGATGGGCGCGACTGTGCTAAACGGGGCGGTCATTGGTAAGAATTGTTTGATCGGGGCAGGGGCTTTGGTCACCGAAGGTAAAGTCATTCCCGATGGATCACTGGTTGTGGGATCACCTGCGCAGGTCAAACGTGCTTTGGACGACAAAGCGATTGCAGGGCTGAAATGGTCGGCGCTACACTACCAAGAGAATATGCGCCGCTTTAAGACAGGATTGACCGAAGTTTAGGGCAATGTGACGCGACAGGTCAGCTTATCTTGCGTCTGATCTAATTTCAGATGCAAGCTACGGCGCTGCAGTTCGGTATTGATCAGCACAAATTGTATAAAAGATGCGCCGTCTTTATGAAGTATCTTTGAAGCTTCAATATCTATGAACCCATCGAGTTTGACATCTTTGGAAACCACGTCGATTTGAAACCCGTGATCTATTAGCGTGATTGAAATTTCACCGCCATAAGGCGCTATTTTCTCAAAGCAAAGCAGCAGTAGAAAAATAAGTTTAGCATCGTCTTTACGTATCGGGCTGTCAAAGTCCGCCGATACGAACAGTCGTGGGTCAGAGTAATTATCGCGCAGTRTGTTCTTGATTTCTTGGGCAGATATTTGYGCRTCAGGGTCAGGCGCACCAAAGGCAAGGCGCAACAAGCGTAACTTGGCATTGGCGGTTTTGACACTCTCGTTGATGAGATCCATTTCAAGACTTTTGGGCTGGCCAGATAGTTCTAACAATTCAAGCCCATTGCTGATTGCGCCCAAAGGACTTATGAGATCGTGACAAATACGCGAACCGATGAGCGTGGCAATTTCCGAGTGTTTATCAGGCATTTGAAAGCCCCCCAAAAGGAGTGAACGAAATGAATGAATTTTTAGCGCCRGGYGATTTTGTRCGCCACCCAACCCAAGCTGATTGGGGACTGGGGCAGGTGCAATCTGTCATAGATGGYAAAGTGACGGTTAATTTTGAACATGTTGGAAAAATTGTCATTGATGGGTCTCATGTAGAGTTACGATTGGATTTCAATCAGAAGTAAGTTTCGTTAATTCAAAGTAAATTTTTAAATATACAACTATGGGTAGTTTAACATTTGCTTGCATGGCGTCAATATTTGCAATGAAAAGAAAAACATACTAAGAGCCAGTACTGTAATGAGACCCGATATTATGACYGATCAGGACACTAATTTTACGGTAAARCTGGCGACAACTGCYGCAGAGTTGCGCGCGGCACAACGTTTGCGTTACCGTGTTTTTGTRCAAGAATTAGGTGCAAAGACCGATGCAAGCTCTGCGGCATTGGGACTGGAACGCGATGCATTTGATCCGCATTTTGACCATTTAATCTTGATTGATAACACCTTCGATGCGGCTGACAATGTCGTGGGGGTATACCGTTTATTACGTGGTGATGTGGCCGCCCGTGGTATTGGGTTTTATTCGGCCAATGAATTCGATCTTACGAAACTGGTAAACTGTGGTCGCAAGACCGTTGAATTAGGCAGGTCCTGCATTGATCCGCGCTATCGTGGGGGTGTGGCGATGCAGCTTTTGTGGGGCGGGTTGGCGGATTATGTGACCACGCGGGGGATTGAAATCCTGTTTGGTGTGGCGTCTTTTCACGGGACAGATATCACGCAAATTTCTGATGCTTTGTCCTTTTTACACAGCCGTCATCTGGCACCAGAAAATTTGCGGGTAACAGCGCATGGGGATGGTRCCGCCAAAATRGATATCATTGYCSCTGCTGATATTAACCGTCCCAAAGCSGCGGCTAAAATACCATCGTTGATTAAGTCRTATTTGCGTTTGGGCGGYTGYGTCGGGCWGGGYGCTTTTGTGGATTACGCWTTTAACACAATCGACGTATGCTTGGTTATGGACACGGCAAAAATGACAGATAAATATGCGTTTTTRAAYGCGCGGGGGGYRAAAACATGATCGGTTGGGAYGCAGGTCATACCGTAGAKTTRGAACGCCCTARTYTGSTTGGCTGGGTGATTTTTACCCTGCGKATGATTGCAGGCATCAGTACAATTGCCCTGTTCTTGATCCCTTTGGTKSTTYTRMGGGCGTTGGGTTTTTGGCGTGCRGGGCAACGTATTGTGCAGTTCGTGTGTTGGTTAGAGCTTAAAATTATCGGTATCAGCTGTCATGTGCGCGGCACGCCGATGAAAAMCCCTGGWGTGGTTGTGGCGAACCATTCATCATGGCTGGATATTYTSAGCATGAATGTACCGCAGAGGGTATTTTTCGTGGCAAAACATGAAGTTAAGTCATGGCCCGCGATTGGTGCTATGGCGCGYGGTGTGGGGACTGTGTTCATTCGTCGTGAGCGCCGTGATGCAAAACGGCAGGTGCATTTGTTTCTGGATCATGTGCAACAGGGGCATAAATTACTGTTTTTTCCCGAAGGGACCAGCACCGATGGCCGTCACGTCTTGCCGTTTAGATCATCGCTGTTCCAAGCGTTTTTCACCCCTGAACTGGTCGATATAACATGGGTGCAACCCGTCACCGTGCTGTATTATTCCCCCGCTGGAAAGCCGCGTGATTTTTATGGTTGGTGGGGGGGTATGGGGATGGTTGAGCATTTTATCCATACGCTATCGCAACGCCGCCAAGGCCGTATCGAGGTGGTTTTTCACGATCCTTTAAAGGTGTCCGACTTTAAGGATCGTAAGGCATTGGCACAAAAGGCCTATCAAATTGTGGCTGAGGGGATGTCACATCGATTGCCGAATTAATAGCATGTAACAGCGCGTTTTTTTTGACGTATTCCGTTGCGGAAAACTAAACCAGTAAACTAGTCTAGTTTCAAATATTACCTATTAATTTCAGTATATTAATAGGTTTTTAGGTTTCCAAAATATACAGCTATGTACCGACTAAGAAATACGGCTCAAGTAGTCTTGCACTGTTTTGGCTGGATCATCTGTTGACCAAACTTCATCGCCCAAGGCAAAGAAATCCACAACTTGCGCCAGCTTTTCTGCGGCATCTAAGGTGATTTGACCTTCGGCAACCACGGGGACTTCGACCATCTGGCTCCACCACTCAAAAGTCTCAAAGGCGGCGGTTTGGCCGTCACCCAATGCAGATTGACCGATTGGGCCAAAGGAGACGTAATCCGCGCCCATTTCACCTGCGGTCATGCCTGTATGTTTTGTCGTGCCGCAATAGGAACCTAAAATTGCGTCCTCGCCAAACTGTTTGCGCAAGTCGCGCAATTGGCGTGAACCATCGGGTAGATGGACGCCGTCCAGCCCGTGGGTTTCAATGAAACTGTGATGCGTATCGATTACAATCGCGACTTCGCGGGCATGACAAACCTCACGCAGGGCGTCAGCGGATTTGCCTAATATCAGCGCATCGGTTGTTGTCTGGGCAAGGCGCACACAGGCAATGTCATGGGCGTCTAGCACTTGGGCCAATTGATCGGAAAAGACCGCCAAATCAAAGCTGGGCGGGGTGATAAGATAAAACTGGGCGTGTTCAGGTGTAGACATTGGTTTGGCCTTGTAAAGTTCTCTATGCCTTAGCGGTTCGGCGGGCAGGGGTCAAAGGCCATAATCATATCGCTCGGACTAAACGTAATCGGGCACCTGTTAAGACGCCCGAATGTTGGTTGAATTCTAAGGGGTCATTTATCCGCGCAGGATAGATGTCCCTGCATAGATCGCAGAGGCACCCAGCATTTCCTCAATGCGGATCAACTGGTTGTATTTTGCTAATCTGTCAGAGCGCGCCAATGAGCCTGTTTTGATTTGCCCACAGTTGGTTGCTGCGGCCAAATCGGCGATTGTTGCATCTTCGGTTTCGCCTGAACGGTGTGACATCACGGATGTATAGCCCGCACGATGTGCCATATCGACAGCCGCTAAGGTTTCCGTCAACGTCCCGATTTGATTGACTTTTACCAACAATGAGTTGGCACAGCCTTTTTCAATACCCGTTGCCAGACGTGTCGGGTTGGTCACGAATAGATCGTCGCCAACCAATTGGCATTCTTCGCCGACCAATTCGGTCAAAGCTTCCCAGCCCAACCAATCGTCTTCGTCCATGCCGTCTTCAATTGAAATAATCGGATAGTTGTCGACCAGATTTTTCAGGTATTTGGCATTTTCATCAGAGGTCAGAACCTTGCCTTCGCCTTTGAAGTTATACTTGCCATTGTCGTAATATTCCGACGCGGCGCAATCGAGCGCTAGGTGAATATCTTGCCCAGATTTAAAGCCCGCTTTTTCAATCGACGCCATGATGAAATCAAGCGCTTCGGTCGTTGAACGCAGGTTTGGCGCAAAGCCACCCTCATCGCCAACGCCCGTGTTGTGACCTGCCGCTGAAAGTTCAGCTTTTAGGGTGTGGAACACTTCAGCGCCCATGCGAATGGCTTCGCGAATGTTCGGCGCGGATACAGGCATGATCATGAATTCTTGAATGTCGATGGGGTTGTCTGCGTGCTCACCCCCATTGATGATGTTCATCATTGGCACTGGCAAAACCCGTGCAGAGGTGCCGCCAACATAGCGGTATAGCGCTTGGCCTGTGAAATCAGCGGCGGCTTTTGCGGCGGCCAGAGACACGCCCAAAATCGCATTTGCGCCAAGGCGTGCTTTGTTTTCAGTGCCGTCCAGCTCAATCATCATGGTGTCGATGTCGACTTGTTCCGTCGCATCTGTACCGACCAAAGCTTGGGCGATTTCGCCGTTTACCGCCTCAATCGCTTTTAGAACACCTTTGCCCATATAGCGTGATTTGTCGCCGTCACGTAGTTCAACCGCTTCATGTGCGCCTGTTGATGCACCCGATGGTACGGCGGCGCGTCCAAGGGATCCGTCTTCTAGTGTGACATCAACTTCAACCGTCGGGTTGCCACGGCTGTCTAGTATTTCGCGGCCTACAATATCGATAATGGTGCTCATGGCGTCCAGATCCTTTTGTCTAATAACTGGGCGTTCTTTACCGTGTTGTGGGCGTCGAGGAAAGGGGGCTTATGTCGCGTTCACGTATCATCAAGAATATACCCGATACGATAATGCCCGCCGCACCGACCAGTGTCCAAACATCGGGGCGCTCGGCAAAAAATACAAAGCCAAAGATCAGCGCAAACAGCAACCGCGTATAGCGAAACGGGATCACGACCGTGATGTCTGACATTTGTATTGAAAGTGTAATCGAGACATAGGCCAGGAGTGAAAAGACAATCGTCCCTGCCAGCATCGGGTAGCCTTGTGGGTTGGGGATAAAGCTGTCGCCCATAATTAAGATTAATAGTGCCCCCGCAGGGATCAATGTCACATAGGCATAGACGGACAGTTGCACCGCAGAAATATCTACCTTGATGCGTTTGGTGGCGATGTCGCGCAGGCTCAGACCTGCGACCCCCATTAARGCCCAAAGTGATGTTGGCGCAAAGGTGTTCATGCCTGGCTTGATGATTAGCATGACGCAAAAGAAGCCAAAGACAATCGCGGCCCAACGACGCCAGCCAATGGTTTGGCCTAAAAAGATCACCGCGCCCAATGTCACAACGGTGGGTACCAGTTGCTGGATGGCAGAGGTCGCAGACAGGCTGGTGGCTTGGATAGAGCTGGCAATRCCAATCGCGCCAAAAACTTCGCCCAAGTTACGCGCTATGATGGCTTTGTTGAAGAAACTTGCGCTAAACGGGCGTTGTTTTGTGATCAGGCAGGTGCATATAAAAAAGACCGCGCCAAAGATACCCATCAGGAAAATCAACAGGCTGACAGGTATAATACCTTGTAACCCTTTGATAAAAGCATCGTGAATAGCAAAGGTCAGCATTGAGAAGAGCATCAATAAGATGCCGCGTGAATTATTCATGGGGGAGCCTGTGAATTTGAAGTCGTTGCGCCAAGCTAGAACAGGTTTGCTGCAACAGGGCAATCCCTAGGATTTTTNGAYCTTGCTGGGAACGCCGTATAATTCCAACCGATGGCCACGTAGCTCATAGCCYARTTTGGCGGCAATCCGTTCTTGCAGTTCTTCRATTTCCTTGTCGACAAATTCAATGACCTGACCCGTTTGCATATCGATCAAATGGTCATGGTGTTCGCGCTCAGCGTCCTCATAACGGGATTTTCCATCGCCAAATTCACGGCGCTCTAGGATGCCGCTTTCTTCAAAGAGTTTGACCGTGCGGTACACCGTGGCGATAGAGATTTTGCCATCAATTGCCGAGGCACGTCGGTACAGTTCTTCCACATCTGGGTGGTCGGTGCTGTCTTGCAGGACTTGCGCGATGACACGGCGTTGCTCGGTCATGCGCAAGCCTTTTTGTTCGCAACGCTCAATGATGGTGCCATGGGTCATAGTCATATCCTAAAGCAAGTCGGGTTCGCGACCCAGTCTATTTGCCAAAGGCGCGATGGTCAGCCCTTGCACGATGATAGAGAAAATCACCACAACATAGGTTGCGGTCAAGATCATCGGTTTCCATTCATTATCAGGCAAAGACAAGGCCAAAGCGACTGAAATGCCGCCCTTTAGGCCGCCCCATGTCATGATCGGGATCACATCGGATGTGAAGGTACGAAACGGTTTCAGCAACAAGATCGGAATCGACACTGCCGCACAGCGCGCGATCAGTGCCAGCACGATGCACACGATACCGCCCCAAAGGGCGTTGATGTCAAAGGCCACGGCAAAGACTTCGATGCCGATCAGCAAGAAAAGCACGGCGTTCAAAATCTCGTCGATCAATTCCCAAAAGCTGTCCAGATATTTGCGGGTTTCCTCGGACATGCCGTATTTGACGCCAACATCACCGATAAACAAGCCTGCTACGACCGCCATAATCGGGCCTGACATGTGTAAATATACTGCCAATTGGTAGCCGCCAAAGGCCAGCCCAAGCGACAATAAAACTTCCAGCGGGTAATCGTCGATGCGTTTCATCACTTGGAAAACCAAGTAGCCTAAAGTTGCGCCCAACACCGCGCCACCTAAGGCTTCTTGGCCAAAGAGCTTGAGTGCCCCCATGATGCCTTCGGCGTGATGATCGCCCGTTGGGAAGGCCATGCCGACCAGAAATAGGAATACAACATAACCGACGCCGTCGTTGAACAGACTTTCGCCTGCGATTTTTGTCTCAAGCGATTTGCGCAGGTTTGCTTCGCGCAGAACGCCCAAAACCGCCACGGGATCGGTGGGTGAAATCAAGGCACCAAACACTAAGGCAACCAGCAATGGCGCGCCTGTCATCCAGCTAAAGCCGTAGCCAACAATGGTTGTAGATATTGCAATGCCAAGGCTCGCCATCAGTAAAACCACCCAAGCTTCTTTGCGTAAATCCCCTAGTTTGACGTGCAATGCGCCCGCAAACAGCAACAGTCCCAACATGCCTTCGAGCAGGGCGTCGGAAAATTCAATATCGAGCACGATTTTGCGGATTTCATCTGCCGCGCCTAACGTCGGAAACACTGCGTCCAACCCCATGACAGAGAGTGAGGCCAGCAAGGCCACGATCAAAATGCCAATGGCAGAGGGCAGTTTCAAAAACAGATAGTTGATGGAACCAAAGACCCCTGCCAAGACGATTAATAGGGACGCAATTTGCAATACGGTCATGGGGAGGCTCCAAATCTTTTGTAGCTGTTTAACACTGCCAAGCGTTCAAGAACAAGCGTCACAACGAAAAACAGCCCGCATCATACGGGCTGTTTTTACCAATTCAGGTTTTGTGTGACGACTTATTCGTCAAAGCCTGCTTGTTCAGTGATTTTCAAAGAGGTTGCACGTAGTTTGGCAATCTCGATCAAGGGCTTGTCGTCGGCATCAAATGAGCCCCAACCCGCAACCAATTCAGAGGCCGATGTTCCTTCTTTCAAAGGATATTCGCCATTGGTTTCGGCATAGATTTCTTGGGCTTTCGCAGAGGACAAAAACTCGATCAGTTTGATTGCGTTCTCTTTGTTCGGTGCCGCTTTTGTCATCGCAACACCTGACAGGTTTACGTGTGTGCCACCGTCCTCAAATGTCGGAAAAACAATGCGTACACTGTCGGCCCAGACTTTTTGCTCGTCGTTTTCAAGCATTTTTTTCATGTAATATGTGTTGCCGATGGAAATATCACAGACCCCTGCATAAATCGCTTTGACCTGGCTACGGTCATTGCCTGACGGTTTTTGCGCTAAATTGGCTTTGACGCCTTTTAACCAGGTTGTTGTGGCCTCTTCACCGTGATGCGCGATCATCGCAGATGTTAGCGCTAGGTTATAGGCATTGGTGCCAGAACGGATGCAAATGCGGCCTTTCCATTTTGGATCGGCTAGATCCTCATAAGTAGTGACTTCACCGTCTTTTACCCGATCGCGTGACGCGTAGATAATCCGTGCGCGCGATGTCAGGCCAAACCAGTGGCCGTCTGGGTCGCGAAATTCAGCAGGAATATTTGCGTTTAGCACGTCGGATACAACAGGTTGCGTCACGCCTGCTTCGACCACAGCGTTAAGGCGCGAAATATCAACGGTCATCACCAAATCAGCAGGCGAACGTTTGCCTTCTGCAACCAGCTTTTCAACCAAGCCTTTGTTCAAGAACGCGACATTTACTTTGATGCCTGTTTCAGCCGTGAAGGCATCAAACAATGGGTTAACCAATTCTGGTTGGCGATATGAATAAACATTCACGAAATCGGCAAAGGCGGGCAGGGCGATGGTCGCAAGCGATGCGGCCAGCACAGTTGTTTTTAAAGAAGGGAACATATCGAATCCTTGGTTGTTGTTAAATCCTATAAATCCGACAAAAATACTCAGGTCAAGAGGCTGCTAAGATTGCCCCGTTGGGCTGCGATAAATCGCCAATCCGACAAACAGCAACGATATACCTGTAAAGCCCGTGCGGACTGCATTCCAAAACGACCAATCACTGGCGTAGTCATCCCAAACCTGTGCCGCCTGTTGCGGTGATAATGTCGCCGTATCGACCAGCTTTAGCGCGTCATTCATTGGTACATTTATTTGCGCGGTCAAAATAAGCCCGCCCAGTAAATACACCACACCTGCGGTGGCTATTAACACGGCCGCGCGTTTTGCGCTGCTAAACCAGCCAAATCCTGCGGCGATGAAACAGGCGAAGGGTGTCAAAAAGAACAGAGGAAAGAAAATCGGGTTGCGCACGGCGATGTTGATCGCATTCATCGCGTCAATTGCGCGATCCGCGGGCATGGTGGACAGCCCATTAATGCCTGATGCGATATAGGCGTAGAAAAAACCAAACATCGCGCCGACCATGATTAAAGACAGGGTTAAGAATATGCGGTAGCCAAAGAATGTCATGATATTAATCCTTAGAGTAAAGTTTTTTGAGTGAATTGAGCGCGAAACGCGCCCGCCTATCGGCCTCACTGGGGCTGAATTCTTGGGTGGCCCCAATGGCGCGGCGGATTTGACTGTCACCGATCAGCAGGCGTAAATAAATGTCGGCAATGTCAGGGGCAGGGCCTGATAGTTCTTGGTTTTGTACTGCTTTAGCAAAGATTTTGCCCATCAAAGGCGCGATGCGTCCGCGACCCTCTGATACAAGTGCCGCGCCTAATTCGCCTGATTGGGATGCATCGACCGCGGCGGCGCGGTTTAGCGCAATTGCCTTATCCCCCGTTAACATCAGCAGTAATTTCGCGCCGATGGTTTCTAGAACATCCAACGCTGATCCGTTGGCATCCAAGGCATCTTGCAACAATATCTCGATTTCGGCAGCATTGGTTTTGACCAACGCGCCAAACAGCGCTTGTTTTGAGCCATACCACTTATACAGCGTTTCATTCGATGCGCCCGCACGTTTGGCAATCGCCAACATAGAACTGCCTTTATAGCCCTTTTCGGACAGCAATTCATAAGCGGCTTGTTCAATTTGCGCACGGCGTTTTGATTGATTCTCAGTTTTCATAGCACTATACGTACAGATATGTACGGTAATGTCAATTTAATCGTATATATCTGTACGCTTATGCGTGTTCATCCGCCTTTACCGCGTCCCACAGGGCATCCATTTCGACCAGATCAGATTGCGCGGGGGTCTTGCCGCGTTGGGCAAGCTTGGCCTCTACACCTTCAAAGCGGCGGGTGAATTTGGCGTTGGCTTTGCGCAGGGCTTCTTCGGGGTCAATTTTCAAATGCCGTGCCAAATTGGCCATCACGAACATCAAATCCCCGAACTCTTCGACCTGTTCGGCATGGCTTAATTCATCACGCGCCTCAACCAGTTCGGCGGCTTCCTCGGCGATTTTATCAACCACCTGATCCGTCGATGGCCAGTCAAACCCGACCCGCGCCGCACGTTTTTGCAATTTAGTCGCGCGGGTCAGGGCAGGTAAGCCCAGTGCAACGCCGTCTAAAGCACCTGCCTGATTTTGGCCTTTTGCGGCGCGTTCGCCTGCTTTGATCTTTTCCCAGTCAGCCACTTGTTGATTGGCAGATTTATCGCGGGTCTCATCGCCAAAGACATGCGGGTGACGGTGGATCATTTTATCGGCTATCTTATTGGTAACGCTGGTAAAATCGAATATTTTCTGTTCAGAACCCATCTGGGTATAATACACCACCTGCAATAATAAATCGCCCAACTCGCCCTCAAGTTCGCCCATGTCGCCTTGCTCTATGGCATCGGCAACCTCGTAGGCCTCTTCGATTGTATAGGGCGCGATAGAGTGGAAATCTTGTTCAATATCCCAAGGACAGCCCGTTTCAGGGTCGCGCAGTCGTGCCATTATTTCCAACAAACGCGGTAGACCGCCGTTTGGGTTAAGGCATAACTTCTGGCTGGCGTCTTTGTTATTGGTCATCGCGGGGTTTCGCCTTATGCTTGGGGTCAGAAATATAAGGCGGAGAATAACGCAGCCATGGCCGTGATCAACCGAATTGCAGATTATTTTGACGACATGAAATCTTGGCGTCAACATTTACACCAGCATCCTGAGCTGGATTTTGATTGTGTGCAAACGGCGGCTTTTGTGGTGCAAAAGCTGACAGAGTTTGGCGTTGATGAAATTCACCAAGGCATTGCTGAAACGGGCGTTGTGGCGCTGATTAAAGGCAAAGCCACGGGCGGGGTTATCGGGTTGCGCGCCGATATGGACGCGCTACCGATCCAAGAAGTCCGTGATCACGTCTATAAATCACAAACCAGCGGTAAGATGCATGCTTGCGGTCATGACGGGCACACCACGATTTTGCTCGGTGCAGCGCGCTATCTGGCCGAGACACGCAATTTTGCAGGCACCGTCGCGCTGATCTTTCAACCCGGTGAAGAGGGCGCGGGCGGTGGTCGTGTGATGTGCGAAGAAGGCATTATGGACCGTTTCAACATTGATGCAGTCTATGGATTGCACAATTGGCCGAATATGCCCGTGGGATCTATGGGCATGCGGGCAGGGGTTATTATGGCGGCGGCGGATCGCTTTACAGTTACCGTGACGGGCAAAGGTGGTCACGCC